>JBBSES010000021.1:0-17672 GCA_038239465.1 Gemmatales bacterium | reverse complement strand
CCCCTGTTGAGGTCATCAACAGGAGGCGAACGCCCCCCGCTCGCCGAAGTTGGATACAGTGGATGGAGGCGGCGAACCGGACGGCCACACTCCTTATTATGCAGCGCGGAGGCTCTTGCCGGACACTCCATTGCCGCCCCGCAAGTTTGCTTGCCCCGCTTTTCCGCGGCCGCTATGGTGAACTTGCGGCGCCGGCCTCGGCGTTTCGCTCCTAAAGGCAGGGCGCATGGACCGTTCCCAGACTCCCCACTCGTCGCCGACCGACACCGAACGCCTGCAAGCGTTGGTCGCCCAACTGCGCGCCGCCTGGAATGGGGCGACCGACGTGGACTTGGTGCCCCTGTTGCCGGCCGAGGGTGACCCCTTGCGTCGGGCGGCGCTGCTGGAACTCATAAAGGCCGACCTGGAAATTCGCTGGCGGCGCAAGCAGGGCAAGCCGCTGGAGAGCTACGTCGAACGCATCCCCGAACTCGGCGCCGTCGATGGCCTGACGGTCGAGATCATTATCGAGGAATATCGCATCCGCGCCCAGGAAGCGCAGCCGCCGTCGTTGAGTTCGTACCGCGAGCGCTTCCCCAAACAATACGCCGAAATCGAGCGCCTGGTGCGCGACGAACCGACGCGTTCCAAACTCGAAGAAACGCAGGCCCACGTGCCGACGAGTTTCCCGGCGCCGGCGCCGACCAACCCGACGCCCGTCAAGAAGGTTGAGCCGTCCCCGCTGGCGCGCGCGCAAGGGTTTCAAGCGGGAGGCGGCTATCGCATGTTCAAGCGGCTCGGCCGGGGCAGCTTTGCCGAGGTCTGGAACGGCGAGGGGCCAGGCGGCTTTCCGGTGGCCATCAAGCGCATCTTACAGCCGCTGGAGGACGACGACGCCCAGCGCGAACTTCAATCCCTGGAGCAAATCAAGCAGCTACGCCATCCGTTCCTCCTGCAAACCCACGCCTACTTCCTGGTGGACAACCACCTGCACGTCGTCATGGAACTGGCTGACGGCACCCTGCGCGACCGGGCCAAGGAATGCCAGAAGCTGGAGCAAGGGCCGATCCCGCTCGACGAACTGCTGCGCTACTTCCGCGAGTCGGCTGAAGCCCTGGATTATATGCACAGCCGCAAGCTGCTGCACCGCGACATCAAGCCGCACAATATCTTGATCCTGCACGGTCATGCCAAGGTCGCCGACTTCGGCCTGGCCATGCTCGGCCAGAGCCAGCGCGGTCTGTTCAGCGCCACCGGCAGCGGCACCCCGGCTTACATGGCTCCCGAAGTTTGGCGCGGCAAGGTCGGTCCCTCTAGCGATCAGTATGGCCTGGCGCTAACCTACGCCGAGCAGCGTCTGGGCCGGCTGCCCTTCACCAGCAAGGACATGCACGGCCTGATGCTCGACCACTTGCAGAACCCGCCCGACCTGACCGGCCTGCCCGAAGCCGAGCAAGCCGCCCTGACGCGCGCCCTGGCGAAAGACCCTGCCGAACGCTTTCCCAGCTGCAAGGAGTTCGTCGCGGCCCTCGAAATGGCGCTGTTCGACCAGCTGCCGCAGGTATCGACCACGGCGCTGCGGCATCCCGGCGAGTCGGGCATCATGATGCCCGGCGGTTCCCGCGCCGATACTGGCCTCACCGAAGGCGGAAGTATCGGCAGCCGCGACCGAACGGCGCCGATGACGGTCGTCGCCCACATGAAACGCGGCTTCGGCTTGTGGATCGTGCCCATGATTCTCCTGACGATACTCGTCGCCGGCACGCTTTACTTCGCGCCGGGACTGCGCGGCGCCGCCTTCCACCTGGCGCCGATCGAGCCGCTGACGCTCGGCGCCGGCGAGGCGAAGTCGATCACCGTCGTCGTCAATGGCCGGATGCCCGACGTGCCGGTGCAACTCTCTTTCACCGACGTGCCGGCTCACTGCCGGATCAACGCGGAAAATGTCGTCTGGGTCGCCAACAACGCCACCGTCGATTTCATCGCCACCCCGGACGCCGTGCCTGGCCATTACTCCATTCCCGTACACGCCAGCGCCGGCGACGTGCCCGCGGACGGCGTCCTCGACGTCACCATCGGCCCCAGCGCGTACCCTTTGCCCGAGGGATGGCAGCCCGGCCCCAAGTCGGTGGTGAAAGTGGTGCAGGGCAAGGCGTACTACGACCGCATCGAGGTGATGCGAGGGGGGATACTCGTTCCCTTCCTGCTCATCCCCGAGACGCGCCGCGACGATCCGCCGACGTTCTACATCATGGAAGACAAGGTTTGGGTGAGCCTGTTCAAGCAATTCACGGAGTCGAAGGGGGAAGCGAATAAAGGTTGGCCCGAGCGTTGGAAAGAGTGGGCAAAGAACGGGGAAAACAAGGAAGCCGACTGGCCCATCCTCTTTGTCAGCGCCCTCGAAGCCGACCGTTGCGCCGCTTGGATGGGTGGCAAGTTGCCCACGCTGAAACAGTGGGACAAGGCGGCGGGACGCTTCGAGCCGGACGCGGGCAAGGGACCATTCGTTGCCGAAACAACCCCCGATGAACTCGCGCTCAAACGAAAGAAGCCGGCAACGCGCCAGGAATTGCCCAAGAGTATCAGTCGTTTCGGCTGCCGGCACATGGCCGATAATGGACTGGAGTGGTCGTCGGCCGCCGTGATCGACGACATTAAAGGCGTAAAAAGCCGCGACATCCGCGACTTGATCCGTGAGGTGGAACCGAAGAAATTGCCCGGTTCGTGGCTCGGGGCCTGTAGGGGTACAACGCACTTGGAAAAAGAAGTGGAGGAGTTTGACTTCGCCACGCTCGACAATCAATGGGGTCGTCCTTACGGGATCGGAAACAAGGACAGTCCCACCGGCCTCCGCGTCGTCCTCGATATGGCCCGGTAAAGCGATAAGACGAGCGGGGCCGCGTGATTCTCACTCACGGTTCCAAAATGACCGTACTCAAATCGGCGCCAATGTTGTTTCCCAGGCGCGTGCCGCCCGCGGTGACTTTGGCGACATCGACGACGATAGCGCCGTTGGCGTTCGTGGTCGTCTCGATGAGATGCCCCGCCGTGATCGGCCCGTTATCGTCCGCGTGAGCGCCCGGCAGGAACACCGCCACGGTGCCGAGGATGTCGGCCGTCTTGTGGCCGATCAGCGACACCGCCACCAGCGACATGAGCAGAATGCCGCACGTCAGCACGGCGTACTCGACGAGGGCTTGCCCCTTGCGCTTCTTCCCCTGGTGCATCCGCTTCATTCCCTACTCCTGGTCGTGGACCTTGTGAAAGTTGAACAACGTCATACCCGCGATGCCTACAAGGTGCCGCCGGCCGACAAAAGGTTCCGAATGTTCAGGCAGCACGATGGTAATCAGGCATTGCGCGAAAAGGCGCGGTGGATGACGACGAACGCTTATACGGGGTTATACCGGATGGTCGCGGACTTGTCCATACAAAGTATGACGAAAGGCCGGGCCAAGTTCCTTGAACTTGGCCCGGCCTTTCGATGTTTTGCCAACGCAAGCTCGCTTACTTGTCCTTCTCTTTTTCCTTGGCCATTTCCTTTTCTTTCGGCATTTCCTTGGCCTTGGGCATATCCTTCTCGCCGCCCGCGGGCTTCTCGCCGGCCGGCTTGACGACGGGCGACCAGTCCTCCGAGGTAGCGACGATCTTCGGCAGTTTATAGCCGATGCGCTCCATGAAGTCGCGCGCTTGCACCTTGGTCACTTGCTTCGATTCGGCGTCTTTTTCGAGCTTGCCGATGTCGCCGCCGATGGCGATCCGCTTCTCCATGCGGGCGTCGCCGGGGGCCGCGCCGGCCTCGACGGTCGGCCGGTCGGCCATGATCGCGTAGCGCGTTTGCTCGCGGGTGATGCCCTGTCCCTTGACCGTGGCGGGCAGCGTGCTGAAATCGAGCCAGGCATCGACCACGACGCCCATCTTTTCCAGATGGCGGACGAATTCGGCGGTACTGTCGCGGCCGTCGCCCAGGTCGATGCGGCCAACGATGGCGACGTGTTCCTTCTGCCCCGGCGTCCAGATGGCGTTATACAACTGGTCGCCGCGGACGATCGGGTCGCGCACCGGGTAGAGCGGCGCCTCGGTGACGCGCGCGACGGAGCGATGGTCCGCGAGGACATCGGTGACCTCAATCTTGGCCTTGGCCTTAGCGTTGGTCTTGTAGGTGCCAGGGGCGAAGATGCTGAACGTGGTCACGCCCGGCTTGACGAGGTCGGCCGAGCCGACATTGAGATACACCGTGACGCCGTCGGCCGATACGTCGGTGATCTTCGCCTTCGGCTGGTCGTACTTGAGGCGGTCCTCGTCGTAGAGCTTGGCCTTGTAATCCTGCGCTTCCTTCCGCGAGGCGGCGATGGCCGTCTCCAGCTTCGTCACCGCCTCCTGGATTTTCTTCTTGTCCTCGCCCAGTTTCTCGATCAATTCGAGGTTCTTCTTCTGGTCGGGGATTTCCTTTTCCAGCTTGGCGATGGTGTCGGTCAGGCGGTCGGCGAGGTCCTGCACGCTCTTGGTGATCTTGTCTTCGGTACCCTTAAGGGCCTTGTCCAGTGCATCCGCCCGCGCGATGGCCGTCGCCGCCTTGACGTCGATTTCCTCCCGCAACTTGGTCTGCCTCTTGTCGTTTTCGATGCGGGCTTTCTTCTCCCCTTCCAAATCCTTGCGCAGCCGAACCATCTCGGTGACGTAGGTAGTCGTCGCCTTGTCTTGCGCCTTGTCCCAGTTGATGAGGCCGCCTTTTTCCAGGGCGGCGACGCGGGCGTTGTACGCCTCAATGTTTTCTTTCTTGTTGTCGCGGAAAGCTTCTTGCTGAGCCTTGGTGTCGTCGCCGATCTCGATGTGGGCCATGGCATCGCTAAAGCGAAGCTTCGATAGCAATTTTTCGCGCTGATCCGCCAGACTCGCGTATTTGTCGCGGTCGCGTATCAGGTCGTCCTGGCCGGAGTACGAGAAGTAGGTCATCAGCCCCAGGCCGATGCACAGGATGACCATGAGGACGAGACCGATGACGAGCAGCTGGTTTTGATTGTCCGCTTTCGATCTGGACCGCGCCATGGACCGTCCTCCGGCAGATAGGAAGTTACGCCCGCGATGGGTATGCCCCGGATAAGATGGGGCAGATAAGACGCACTCTACCGGCAACCCGGCAACGAGAGAGAATGTGATAAGTCTAAAGGCTGCGCCGGGTCTGTCAATAAAATTATGCCAATCGGCCTCCGTAAGGCGGCATGTTGGCGCGGATAAAGGCGAGGTTGACGGTCGCGCACGGGCGGCCCATCTCACGCGAAAATTTCCTTGACTACTCGGCCATGCACGTCGGTCAGGCGGAAGTCGCGGCCGGCATAGCGATAGGTCAGCTTTTCGTGGTCCAGCCCGAGCAGGTGCAAGAGCGTCGCGTGCAGGTCGTGCATGTGGACCTTGTCCTTGACCGCGTGGTAGCCGAAGTCGTCGGTGGCGCCGTGGGTCAGGCCGCCTTTGACGCCGCCGCCGGCCAGCCACATGGTGAACCCCTGCGGACAGTGATCGCGGCCGTTCGCTCCCTGGGCGACCGGCGTGCGGCCCAACACGCCGCCCCAGAGGACGAGCGTGTCGTCGAGCAGGCCGCGCGCCTTGAGGTCGGTCAGGAGACCGGCGATCGGCTTGTCCACTTCCTTCGAGTTCTTATCGTGGCCTTCCTTCAAGTTGCCGTGCTGGTCCCACTTGAAGCTGTGCGATACCTGGATGAAGCGGACGCCAGCCTCGGCGAAGCGTCGGGCCAGGAGGCACTGGCGGCCGAAGTCGTCGGTCGGCTTTTGATCGATGCCGTAGAGCTTGAGCGTTTCCTTCGATTCGCCCTTGAGGTCTGTCAAGTGCGGCACCGCTGATTGCATTCGAAAAGCCAATTCATACGACTCGATGACGCCATCGATGCGGTCGTCGCCGCCGACGCGCTCGTTGTGCGCCCGGTTCATGGTCTGCAAGAAGTCGAGTTGCTGGCGCTGTTGCTCCGGCGTCAATTGCTTGTTGACGATGTGGCGCAGCTGGGCGCCCGAGATGGGAGTGCTGGCGCTGCCGATGGCCGTGCCCTGGTAGGCGGCCGGTAGGAATGCGTTGCCGTAATTCTGCACGCCGCCGTGTCCGCGCGTCGGCGAGATGGTGACGAAGCCGGGCAGGTCCTGGTTCTCGGTGCCGAGGCCGTAGATGACCCACGAGCCGAGCGATGGCCGAGTAAGCGCTTGCGCGCCGGTGTGCAGTTGCAAGACCGCCTGGCCGTGGCTTTGCCCCTCGGTGTGCATGGCATTGAGGATGCACAGGTCATCGACGTGCTTGGCGACTTCGGGGAAGAGTTCGGAGACGTAGGCGCCGCTTTCGCCGTGGCGGGCGAACTTCCAGGGGGAGGCCATCAGCTTGCGGCCGGTCGATTTCTCGACGAGCGCCGAGCCGGTCGTTGGCATTTCCTTGCCGTCGCGCTTCTGCAATTCCGGCTTGTAGTCGAAGGTATCGACCTGCGAAGGCCCGCCGTGCATGAAGACGAAGATGACGCGCTTGGCGCGCGCCTTGTGATGGCCGTCCTTGCGGGCGAGCGGCTTGGCGGCGTCGGCCAACGCTTGCTCGGCCGAGAGGCCCGCGAGGGCCATGTAGCCGAAACCGGCGGCGGCGGATTGCAGCATCCGGCGGCGGGAGAGAGGCGCGTGCATAGAGGTCTCCATCGGTGGTTTTATCTGTTTCCTCGTTCCCAGGCTCTGCCTGGGAACGCACTTCCCCCGAGGCTCCGCCTCGTCGCCTAAATCACCACGTCGTGGCGACATCGAGAAGCCCCTTGCCTCCCGCATAGTTCGAAGCGCTGGAATAACGCCAATGCGTCGGATCGGCGACGTATCCGCGCTTCACCGGATTGTTGTGCATGTAATCCAGCTTCTGACGCATGACATCGTCGTTGGCGATTTGCTGCGGATGCGACCCTTCCTGCCAAAGTTGGTACTGCTGATCGATCTTGTGTTTGAGCTTAAAGTATTCCAATAAATCAAGCAGTGTCGTGGCTTTTTGTTCCCGGAGGTAATCGATGATTCGCCTTGCGGTGAACGATTTGAAATCGCCGACCTCCTTGCCCAGATTTTCGGATTGGGCAATGAAGTGGAGGTGATGCTCCACGATGACGAATCCGAACAGACACAGGCGACCGTTCGTTTGAAGAAAACGCCAGGATTCGAGCAGAATCTCGACCGTTTCCGGGCGCGTGAAAACGGGCAGCCAGGCCACTACGGTACATGTCATGAAGTGAGGACAAGCATCGTCGTATATGCGATAGCGAGTTCGGCTCATTTTCCACCCTTGGCCGATTCGAGAGGCGGAGCCTCCGGGAAGTGCGTTCCCAGGCGGAGCCTGGGAACGAGGAACGCGCCGCGCTCACTCCACGAAGCGAAATTCCGTGCAGCCGAACACTGCCAGACAGACGCTGGCCCACGCTTCCTCGTCGGGGTCGGTCTTCGGCTTCGTGCCCGCGCTCTTGCGGCGCTCGGCTAAAAACTTGAGCGCGGCTTGCGTCTCTTTCTCGTCGGGCGCGCGGCCCAGCGCACGGCGATATAGGTCGGTCACACGACCCGCGTCGTCGGCCTTCAAAGCTAGCAAATACTTGGCGGCGTGGCGGGCGTTATCGAGCGCGAACGGGCTGTTCATCAGGTAGAGCGCTTGCGTCGGCACCGTGGTGGCGTCGCGTTTGCCGGTGGTCACGTCGGGGTCGGCGAAGTCGAAGACCTCGAAGAGTTGCGGCAAATCGTTGCGGACCACGGGTAGGTAGACGCTGCGCCGGGTCGAGCCGTCGGACAGGACGCCGCCCTTGGAATCGTTGTCGATGGCGCGCTCGCCGAGTTTCTCGACCGCGCTGCCTCCCCGAGTGCGGTCGAGGCGATTGGCCGTCACCAGGATGCTATCGCGGATCACCTCGGCATCGATGCGTTGGCGAGTAGCCCGGCCCCAGAGCTTATTTTCCGGGTCGGCCTTCAACGCCGCCGCGTCGTTGCTGACCGAGAGTTGATACGTTCGGCTGAGCATGATACTTCGTATCAGCTTCTTGACCGACCAGCTTTCTTCCACGAAGCGCATCGACAACTCATCGAGCAATTCGGGATTCGTCGGCCGTTAGCCCTGGGTGCCGAAGTTATCGACGCTGCGGACGAGACCTTCGCCGAGCAGATGGTGCCAAACGCGATTGACCATAACGCGGGAAGTGAGCGGGTGGTCGAGACGAGTCAGCCACTCGGCCAACTCGCGGCGGCCCGATTCTTTGGAAGCAATGGAAGGCCGCGCGGTCGCCGGTATCACGGTTAAGAAGCCGCGCGGCGCCGCGGCGCCGAGCGTGTGCGGATTGCCGCGGATGTTGATGCGCAGGTCGCCCGGCTTGTCGTCGTCGCGCGGCGCCAGCACCATCGATGGCGCGCTCGGAGCCTGCGACTTGAGCGTCTTGTCCTCGGCTTCCAGGTCTTTCAGCTTGGCCTGGGCGTCGGCGATCTTCTGCTTGACCTCGGCCGGCACGCCCATCGCCAGCATGTCGGGATCCTTCTCTAGCACGCCGGCCGGCACGAAGCGGACGGCATCGACGATGACGTACCCCTCGGTGTCCTTGTTGCTAATGGACACGGAACCGTCGCCGCCGGCCGCGAAGCGAAACTTGCCCAGCGAGTGGAACAATCCGTCGATCTTGGGCGCGATCTCTTGATTGACGAGGACGGTCTTGTCGCCATCGGCGCTCTTGATCGTCACCGGTGTCTTGGTGGAGCGGCCCATCGCGGCCGTATAAGAGATCAGCACCTCGTAGTCGCCGGCCTTAAGGAGCTTCGGCGTGAAGGTGGCCGACTTCTCGCCCTTGCCGCCCTTGTCGTCGTGGAGGTAGCCGTCGCCGACGTAGGGCCGGCTGAACGTGGACGCCTTCCAGGTGCCGACCAGCGTGGCTTCCTTGTCGTCCACCGTGATGCCGAGCAATTTGCCGGGCACGCGCATGGTCGCCTTGTCCTCATGGCCTTTCAGTTCAGCCTTCAGCTTGCGTATCTGTTCGGCCAGCGCCGTGCCCTTCTTTTGATGTTCCTTCATGGCGACAAGCTTGGCCTCGCCGTCCGCTCCCAGAGGACGCACCGCCCAGCCGGAGACGATGGGGTTGCCGAGTTTGAAGCCGTCGAGCGTCCGCGTACTGGCCAGGATGCCGGCGATGCCGTAGTAGTCGGCGGTCGGGACCGGATCGAACTTGTGGTCGTGGCAGCGGGCACAACCGAGCGTCAGGCCCATGAACGCCTTGCCGATGGTATCGACCTGCTCGTCCACCACGTCCATCTTGCGCTTGAGCGTGTCGCGGTCGGCCAGCACCTTGGGACCGATGACCAGGAAGCCGGTGGCGGTCAGTTGCTCATCGCGCTTGGCCTGCGTCTCGGCCGGCAGCAGATCGCCGGCGATTTGCTCCCTGACGAACTTGTCGTACGGCTTGTCGGCGTTGAAAGCGTCGATGACGTAATCGCGGTAGCGGAAGGCTTCGTGGAAGGTGAGGTTCTCGTCCTTGCCGTTACTGTCGGCGTAGCGAGCCACGTCGAGCCAGTGCCGGCCCCATCGTTCGCCGAAATGCGGAGAGGCGAGCAGGCGGCCAACTACCTTCTCGAAAGCGTCGTCGGCCGAGTCGTTGGCGAAGTCGTCGATCTCGCGCGGCGTCGGCGGCAAGCCCGTCAACGCGATGGTCGCCCGCCGGATGAGAGTCACGCGGTCGGCGTCTCTCGCCGGCTTGAGGCCCTTCGTTTCCAGGGCGGCGAGGATGAAGCGGTCGATATCGCCGCGCGCCCAGGCGGCGTCGGCGTTTTTCGGCACGGGATGGTGCTTCGGCGGCTGGAATGACCAGAACGTGCGCCCGGCTTCGACGTCAATGGTTGGCCGGGTCGTTGAAATATCGCCGCCGCGCGGATCGGGGGCGCCCATGCGTACCCAGCGCTCGAAGTCGGCAATGACTTCATCGCTGAGCTTCCCCTTGGGCGGCATCTCGATTTCGTCGTGACGCAGCGCCTTGATGAGAATGCTTTCGTTGAGCTTGCCGGGGACGAGCGCGGGACCGCCGGTGCCGCCCTTGAGCAAGCCTTCCTTGGTGTCCAAGCGCAGGCCGCCCTTCGCCTTTTTGCTCTCGGCCGAGTGGCAGGAGTAGCACTCCTTGACCAGGACCGGGCGAATCTTCTGCTCGAAGAATTGCTCGCCGGTCGGCTCGGCGGCCCGCAAGGGGACCGTCGTGAGGGAGATCAACGCCACCGATAAGCGCCAGGGGAGTGAACGCATGTTCGGATATTTCCTAGGCGGGAAGGACGACTGCTCTATTAAGAACGGATCGGGGCGGAATTGGACAAGAAATCGGCGCGATGGTTTCGCGGGAACGCTCGGGGCATCGCGTGCGACTAAAGGGGAGGAAGAGGTGTGCCATGACCGACGGTGGAAAACGCGAAGCGGTCCCCAAAATCTCGTTCCCAAGCTCCGGCTTGGAAACGCAAGCGACGAAGCTCCGGCTTCGTCGCGCCGTCGCTAACGCGCGGCACATCTTCAAGCGCGCCTCAAAGCCGGAGCTTCGAGGCTTGCGTTCCCAAGCCGGAGCTTGGGAACGAGGGCTAATTACCGCGCTGGTGGTCTTCCTCGCTAGCGTTTGCGTCCGCGCCGAGGAACTGAAACCCCCACAAGACGCCGCGCTGGCCAACGAAGGCCTCGTCGTCACGGTCGCTCTGTCGCCCGACGGCACGCGCCTGGCCACCGGCGGCGTCGGCCGCACGCTCCGCGTCTGGGACGCGACCACGGGCAAGGAAGTCCGTCAGCTGGAGCATCCCGGCGGCGTGTCGTCGCTCTCCTTTCGGCAGGACGGCAAACAGCTGGCGTCGGCGGGCGGCGACGGCTGCGTGCGCGTCTGGCACCTCGACACCGGCAAGCAGGGGCAATGCCTCAAGGTCGAACGCGGCGAGTCGCTGGTCGTCGCGTTTTCGCCGGACGGCCAAACGCTCGCCAGCGCCGGCCGAGGCATTCGCCTGTGGGACGCGGCTAGTGGCAAAGAACTGCACCACGTTCCCGGCACCGAGCGCGTCGTCTTCGGCCTCGCCTTCTCTCCTGACGGCAAAGTCCTGGCGTCCGGCGGCGAAGATCAGACGATCCGCCTGTGGACCGTGGCCACCGGGGCACCGTTGAAGCAATGGCGGCACCGACACGGCGTCACCTGCCTGGCGTTTTCCGGCGATGGCCAGGCCCTCGCCTCGGGCGGCGCCGATGGCTCGATACGTTTGTGGAATCCCGCGACCGCCAAGGAGGCGCGCCCGCTGGGCGGCCGGCTGGGTCGTCCCGCCTGCTGGTCGCTCGCCTTCTCCGCCGACGGCAAGACATTGGCCGGCGCCGGCAACGGCGCCACGCCGACGATTCGCCGGTGGGAGGTCGCCAGCGGCAAGGAACTCGATCCGCTGCCGGGATTCCGCGACGCCGCCGCCCCCGTCGCCTTTGCCGATAGTCGGCGTTTGGCCGACCGGGATGGCGACCCGCTGGCCCTCCTCTGGGACGTGGCCGACCCGACGAAGCCGCGCTCGGCCCCGGCGTTCAACCTCGGGGGCGACGAGATTGTCACGCTCTGGACCGAACTGGCCGGAACCGACGCATCGCTGGCCGCCGAGGCCGCGGTCACGCTTGCCGGCGATGCCCGACGCACTGTACCGCTCTTAAAGGAACGCATCAAACCCGAGCCGGCGTTTCCGCCCGTGGCCCGCATGGTCGCCGATCTGGACGACGCGCGCTTCGCCGTCCGCCAGCGCGCGACCGACGAATTGGAGCGCATGGGCAAGACCGCCGAAGATCCTCTACGTCAGTTGTTGACCAATAAACCAGCCCTCGAAGTACGCAAACGCGCCGAACGCTTGCTCGACCGCATCGAACGCGGCGTCCTCCCGCCGGAGCAACAACGGTCCCAACGTGCCGTGCAAATCCTGGAGCAAATCGGCACGCCGGAAGCTCTGGCCGTTCTGCGTGGCTTGACCGCCGGCGCCCCGGAAAGCCTGCTAACGCGCGAGGCCAAGTCGGCCTTAGAGCGCCTGGAGCGCTAAACAAAGTCCAATGTCCAAGGTCCAAGGTCGAATGCCAGTTCTTGGACTTTGGACTTTAGACCTTGGCCTTCGGACTACCCCCTTCGCTTTCCGCTTTCCTCCCTCCGCCCTTGTGCGATAATCCACTATCGCCCGCCCGAGGGATGTCGCCTTCATGGCCAAGCTGTTCACCTGTCCGCAAGGGCATCGCTGGGAATCGGGCGCCGACGCGGCGGAGGCGAACGGCACGGCCAGCGCCTGCCCGGTGTGCGGCGCGTCATCGTTGGAAGCCGCTTCGTTTGATTCCGACGTAACGCTCATCGCCCCGCCCGGCCGACCGCCTTCCGACGATGGCCTGACGACCCTCGATGGCACCATTGGCCCCTCGGCGGACGGCGTTCCCAGCGAATTGCCCACCGTCGCCGGCTACGAAATCCTGGGCGAGTTGGGCCGTGGCGGCATGGGCATCGTCTACAAAGCTCGGCAGATTGGCCTCAATCGCATCGTGGCGCTCAAGATGGTCCTGGCCGGCAACCTGCCTGGCAGCAAGACCCTGGCGCGGTTTCGCAGCGAGGCGGAAGCGGTCGCGCGCCTGCACCACCCCAACATCGTCCACATCTACGAGGTCGGCGAGCAGGACGGCCGGCCCTATTTCTCGCTCGAATACGTCGATGGCGGCAGTCTGGCCCGCGTCCTCTCGGGAACGCCGGTGCCGGCGCGCGCGGCGGCGGAACTGGTCGAAACCGTCGCCCGCGCCATCCACGTCGCGCACGAGAAGAACATCATTCACCGCGATTTGAAGCCGGCCAACATCCTCTTGAGCGCGGAACGCGGAACTCGCAACGCGGAGCGAGAAGAGGATGGCCATTCGCGCCGCGCTTCGCGCTCCGAACTCCGCGTTCCCAAAATCACCGACTTCGGCCTGGCCAAACAATTGGAATCCGATTCGGCGTTGAGCAACAGCGGCGGCGTCATCGGCACGCCCAGCTACATGGCCCCCGAACAAGCGGGCGGCAAGGCCGACGCCGTGGGGCCAACCGCCGACGTCTATTCGCTCGGCGCCATTCTCTACGAGTTGTTGACGGGCCGACCGCCTTTTCGCGGAGAAACGCCGCTCGACACCATGTTGCAAGTGCTGTCGGAAGACCCAGTGCCGCCGGGCCGATTGCATCCGCGCTTGCCGCGCGACCTGGAAACCATCTGCTTGAAGTGCCTGGAAAAAGAGCCGCGGCGGCGCTATCCGACGGCCCTCGAACTGGCGGAGGAACTGGCGTGCTTCCTGCGCGATGAGCCGATCCGCGCCCGGCCGATCGGCCCGATGGCCCGTGCCGTCCGCTGGTGCCGGCGCAACCCGGCCCTGGCGGCGGTTAGCGGTCTGGCGGCGGCCGCGTTGCTGGCGGTCCTCGGCCTGGCCGTCGGCGCCGCCGCCGTGCAAGCGAGTTTGAACGACAAGCTGAAGACCGAAAAGCAACAGACGCAAACGCTGCTGAAACAGGAGAAGGAACGCCGGAAGCAGTTGGAAGAGATCGACCGCAAGCGCCGCCTCTTCGAGCGGCTGTCGGCCAGTCTCGCTCTCGATCAGGGACTGACCTTGTGCGAGCAAGGCGAGGTCAACCGCGGCCTGCTGTGGCTGGCGCGCAGCCTGGAAATCGCGCCGCCGGAAGCGATCGACCTACAGCGTGCCATCCGGGCCAACCTGAGCCTCTGGGGCCAGCAGCTGCATACCTTGCAGAACTTCCTGGAGCACGATGGCCCGGTGACGGCGGTTGCTTTCAGTCCCGATGGCAAGACGATCTTGACCGGAAGCATGGACCGCACGGCCCGGCTATGGAACGCCGAGACCGGGCAGCCTACCGGCCTCGTCGTCAAACACGACGACCTCGTTGCCGCGGTCGCGTTCAGTGCCGATGGCAAGACTATCTTGACTGGAAGCTGGGATAAGACGGCCCGACTCTGGAGCGCGGCCACCGGCAGCCCCATCGGCGAGCCGCTGCGCCACCAGGGAAACGTCACCGCCGTCGCCTATTCGCCGAAGAACAACCGGGTGGCGACAGCGAGTCACGATCAGACCGCCCAGCTATGGGACGCCGCCACCGGCAAGCCTCTCGGCGCCGCCTTGCCGCACGACGACCTCGTCACGGCCGTCGCGTTCAGTCCCGACGGCAACCGGCTCGTCACCGGCACCGTGGGCAAGACGGCCCATGTTTGGCAGGTGGCCACGAGCAAACCGATGGGCGAGCCGATTCCGCACCGCGAGGCCGTCTGGGCGGTGGCGTTCAGTCCCGACGGGAAGCGCATCCTCACCGGCACCAGCGACCGCACGGCGCAAATCTGGGACCTGGCGGCCGGCAAGTTTCTCGAGGTGACTTTCAAGCACAAGGAGCGCGTCACCGCCGTCGCCTTCCACGCTGATGGCCGCACCGTTCTCACGGGCAGTGCCGACCGCACGGCGCGGCTGTGGGACGCCGACACGGGCAAACCGCTTGGCGTCCCCTTGCAACATCGCGGCAACGTGTTGGCCGTGGCGTTTCGGCCTTTGGGCCAAACCGTCGTCACCGGATGTTACGACAAGGCCGCGCGCGTTTGGGAAACCACCCTGGCCCGCGCCGCCGGCACCACCTTGCGGCACAAGGAGAATGTCGGCGCCATCGCGTTCAGTCCCGATAGCCGCTGGTTGCTGACGGGCAGCTACGACCGCACCGCCCAGCAGTGGGACGCGGCCAACGGCCAGGCGCGCGGCCGGCGGCTGACGCACGAAAGTGCGGTGCATTCCGTCGCCTACAGTCCCAAGGGCGATACCGTGGCCACCGGCACCGAAACGGGCACGCTCCATTTCTGGGACGCCGCTACCGGCCGCGCGGGACTCGTCATCCCGGCCCACCAAAGGGCCATTTCCGCCACCGCGTTCAGTCCCGACGGCACGCGCCTCGTCACCGCCAGCTGGGACCGCGAGGCCCGCTTGTGGGATGCCGTCACCGGCCAGGCGCTCGGCCAACTGACCGACCACGGCGACAAGCTCACCGCCGCCGTCTTCAGCCCCGACGGCAAGACGGTGGCCACCGCTTGCGCCGACCGCAAGGTACGCTTCTTCGACGCCGCGAAAGCGGAGCCTCTGGCTACCCTGCTCAACCATCCCGATAGCGTCACGTCGCTCGCCTCCTCGCCCGATGGCAAGACGATCCTCACCGGCTGCCAGGACCGCGTCGCTCGCCTCTGGGACGTGGCGAAAGGCGAGGTGATCGCTTCGCTGGAGCATCCCGGCATGGTCGAGCGCGTCGCGTTCGGCCCCGACGGACACCTCGCGGCCACCGGCTGCGAGGACGGCCTGGCCCGCTTGTGGGAGCTGCGCACCGGACGGCAGGTCGGCCCGGCCGTAACGCATCAGGATCGCGTCGCCGCCGTGGCCCTCAGCGCCGACGGTCTCAAGCTGGCGACCGGCAGCTGGGATCGCACCGCCCAGCTTCACGTCTTGCCGCCCGACAAGCAGGGACCGGCCGAACGCATCCTCTGGCAGACGCAACTTGACACCGGCATGCAACTCGACGCGCGCGGCGCCATTCGGGAGTTGGACGCGGCTAGCTGGCGGCGGCTTAAGCAGAATGCGAATGCGTCGCTGGGAGGCGATGGGGAGGAGTAGGCGGGCTGCATCATGCTATTCTGACCGCATCGATCCGAACGCGGCGACGAACCACGGTAAGCCGCCGCTTCAGATCGCCGGGGCATAAGGTCGTGGCGATTCCGCGGGGGCAGTACGGCCGAACCAGAAACAATAATTCCTGGACGAGACGATGAAGTCCTACAAGCGCGGATGGGTGCGAATCGCCAAGGCATTTCGGTCATCAAGGCGCCCACTCCCAGCGCTGCAGCTCAAGAAACGCGAACGGGCTTACCTCGCGCAAAACAGGTGCACGAATTGGCGAAAACCGTAGGGACAGCAAGTGAAGAAGGGATTCGCGCAGCCGGGTTCGATGTCATCCCTACTCCGTCCGCGGCCCTGCCGAATCATCACCGTATCATTCTTCCACGGGGTGTTGCCGGCTTCAATGACACGAATCTCGGGCGACTCACCGAGGTCTTCCGAAACACGACGGGGCACTGACCATGAACACGCGAATCATTCGACTCATCGACCAAGACCAAACGGTGCTGGCAACCGTCCAGGCGACCGACGAAGGAGACCACTACGGCGGGACCATCGACTTGCATCCGGCCCCCGCCAATCTCCGTTCACTCTTCGAGGAGTTCGAGGAAATCGTCAATGGGCAAATGTTCGCCTTTCTGGACGACCTCCAGGAAAAAATCGCGGCGTGGCGCATCAAGGCCCACTTCGAAGATGGCTCCGAGTTTTACGTGAAGGATTTGCAGGTCTTTCCGAGTACCGGGGACGTTTCCTTTCGGCTCGTCGGCGTACCTGCCCCAACCGCGCCGCTGTCCTGACTACAATGAACCGAATGAATGTACCTGATGACCGCGGAATGCCCCGCCCCGAATTGCTCGCCCCCGCCGGCGATTGGGAGGCCCTGCGCGCCGCCGTCGCCAACGGCGCGGACGCCGTCTACTTCGGCCTATCGAGCTTCAACGCCCGCCATCGCGCCGCCAATTTCGCGCTCGACGAATTGCCCACGGTGCTCGACTACTTGCATCGCCGCAATGTCCGTGGCTATGTCGCCTTCAACACGCTCATCTTTTCCGACGAACTGCCGGACGCCGTTCGCTTCCTAAGCGCCATTGCAGCCGCCGGTGCCGACGCGGTCATCGTGCAAGACGTGGGGGTGGTGCGTCTCATCCGGCGTTTGGCTCCGGGGTTGCCGGTCCACGGTTCGACGCAGATGACGCTGACGGAGCCGCGCGGCATCGACTTCGTCCGCCGGCTAGGGGTCGAGCGCGTCATCCTGGCGCGCGAGTTGTCGGCGGCCGACATCGAGCGCATCGCCGGCGAGACGACGGTGCCGCTGGAAGTGTTCGTCCACGGGGCGCTGTGCGTTGCCTATAGCGGGCAGTGTTTGACGAGCGAGGCGCTTGGCGGCCGTAGCGCCAATCGCGGGCAGTGCGCTCAGGCGTGCCGCTTGCCGTATGAAATGCTCGTGGATGGCGAGACGCTCGACCTGGGCGATCGCGCCTATCTGCTCAGCCCGCAGGACCTGGCCGCTTACGACTTGATCGACCGGCTCACGAAACTGGGCGTCGGCTGCTTCAAGATCGAGGGCCGGCTGAAGAGCGCGCCCTATGTCGCCGCCACGACGCGGACCTATCGGGCCGCGCTCGATGCCGCGTGCGAAGACCAGGCGTTCTCCCTGTCGCCGCGAGGTCGGCTTGACCTGGCGCAGAGCTTTTCGCGCGGTCTGTCGCACGGCTTCCTCGACGGCGTCAACCATCAAGTCCTCGTCGAAGGGCGCTTCCCCAAGAGCCGTGGCGTGCGCGTCGGCACCGTGGTCGGCCGCACGGGGCGCGGCCTCGTCGTGGAACTGGCGGAAGCCACCGCCGATCTAGTGAAGCCCGGCGACGGCATCGTCTTCGACGAGGGCCATCCCGAACGAGAAGAACAGGGCGGCCGCGTCTTCGCCCTTCATCCCTCCACTGGATCGCGCGTGGAAATCGTCCTCGGCCGCGATGCCCTCGACCTCACGGCCATCAGCGTCGGCGCCCGCGTCT
>JBBSES010000020.1:0-17678 GCA_038239465.1 Gemmatales bacterium | reverse complement strand
TGCGGCTCCAGTTCGAGCGCCTGTTGCAGACGGCCCTGGGCGCGCGGCAGGTCGCCCTTCTGGCGCCACAGCCAGCCGTCGAGGGCGTAGGGATCGGCGCGTTTCGGTTCGCTCGCCAGCCAGGCGTCGGCCAGGCGGGCGGCGTCGTTTTGCCGACTTTGTCGGACCCAAAGTTCGGCCAGCGCGAAGTGGCACGCCGCATGGCTGGGATCGCGCTGCAGACATTCGTTGTAGCTGCGCTCGGCCTGGGCGTCGGCCCCCTGGCGCGCGTAGCACTCGCCGATGTTGTAGTAGAGATTGGCGTCTTGCGGCTGAAGCGTCAGCGCGGCCTGAAAGCTCTCGCGGGCGCCGCGGTGGTCGCCGCGCTGAAACGAGGAAACGCCGTCGCCGGTGTAATCGCGTGCGCGCTGATCGCTCTCAGTCGCGCAACCGGCGAGGCAAAGCGTCAAGCAAATTAGCGCGCGGGCGCGTCTCATGTGCGGTGCGTCCTCCGGCACGGCACGATAGCAGGCGTTTCGGAAAAGGGAAGAGGAGTGCCAGCGGGCTTGTGAGGCGGGGAAAGAGGTCAAGACCTAGCCAGCGCGATCCGATACGGTAAAGAAGGTAATCGGCGCCAGCTGGGCCACCATCCTCGATCGTGGAAGGAGAACGAATGTTCTGGTCTCCTCGCACCCGCTGTCCTCGTTCGCCCTTCCGCCCCAGCCTGGAAATCCTTGAAGCTCGCGAGGTGCCAACGGTCGGCGGCGGCATCTGGACGCAGCTCGGGCCATCCGGCGTCGATTCGACGACGACCGCAATATACGGCCCCGTGGCGGGCCGCGTGAACGTGGCCGTCGCGGCCCCCGGCGACGGCAATACCGTTTACATCGGCACCAACGATTCCTCGCGCGGCGGCGCGAGTGGTAGCGGCGGCGGTGTCTGGCGAAGCACCGATTTCTTGTCCGCCTCGCCACACTGGAAACCACTGACCGACAATCAGCCCAGCGGATCCATCTACGTTCACGGCCTGACGATGTCGCCCTTGAACTCGCAATTGCTTTACGCCGCGGCCGGCGGACCCAACGGCGGCATCCTGCGCAGCTTCGACGGCGGCGATTCCTGGACCTACTTGGCGGGAGACCTGTTCGGCCCGGTCGGCTTCGGCGCCATCGTCGCCAGTCCGAGCCAGGCCGGCACCGTCTACGTCGCGGTCAATAGCGGCACGACCGCGGCGAATACCGGCGTCCTCATGTCCACGAATTACGGCGCCACCTGGAATGTCGTCTCCACCGGTTTCTTTGGCAATTCCGTGACCGACTTGGCCGTCGCTCCCAACGCGAATCCCAGCGTTCCCGACACTCTGTACGCGGGCGTGATCGACGGCAAGACGCGGAGCGGTGTCTGGAAATCGGCCGACGGCGGCACCACCTGGACGCACGTGACGGCCGGTTTCCTGCCGTCGTCGGACGTGACGGAGTTCGTCGCCCTGGCCCTGGCGCCATCCGACCCGAACACCGTTTACGCGGCCGTCTTCGACCAGGCAATGCAATCGGGCGCGCCGCCCGAGGCCGACCCGGTGCTGTACAAGACGGCCACCGCCGGTTCCAGTTGGGCGGCCCTACCGTTACCCAAGCCGGACGAACATGGCGTCGAGCAACGGCCCTGGCACCTGGTACTCGGCGTCGATCCGAAGAACGCCAACCGCGTCTACACCAACACGGCCTACGCCTTTCAGCAAAGCGACGATGGCGGGAACAACTGGCGGATCGTCTTCAAGGCCGACGATCCGGTCAGCGTTTATTTCAACGGCACCGGCGATGTCTCCTCGGGCAGCGGCCTGATGTTCGTCGGCGACCGCGGCATCAACTATCGGCCGACGCCCAGCGCGACGGTGCAGCCCAAGGCGGGCGACCTGGCCAACCTCCTGTTGTACAACGTGGCCGTCGATCGCACCAATCCCGCGACCTTGTTCGCCACGGCGCAGGACCAGTTAGCCACGCTGCATACCACGGGCAGTCCGCAGTGGTTTTACGTGCCGGTCGGCAGCGAGATCGGCGTCACGGTCATCGACCCGCGCAATCCGCAGCGGGTTTACAACCTCGGCTCCATCAACGATCCGACCAATCTCGGGCAGCGGTTTTTGCAGCGCTCGACCGACGGCGGCCAATCCTGGCAACTCGCCGCCAACGGCCTTGATGTCAACGACTTCCCCGTGTCCGACGAGTACGAGGAGAACGTCTACAGCTCCCTTGCCATCGATCCCGGCGATACACGCCGCCTGGTGCTCGGGGCGAACCGGGTTTACGAGACGCTCGACGGCGCTGACACCTGGACCGCGATTAGCCCGCCGTTGCAGAGGATCATCGGCGGCAGTTCGACGACGCTATCCAGCGCCATCGCCCTGGCGCCGTCGGATCGCAAGGTCATCTACGCCGCCACCATCGACGGCAACCTGTTCGCCACGTTCGACGGCGGCGCCACCTGGCAGGAACGCGACTTCGGACTACCGGCCAACCCAGCGGGGATCGTCGAGCGCATCCGCGTCGATCCGCACGACGCTTTGCGCGTCTTCGTCGTCACCGCGGGCATCGGCGGGCCGGGCAGCGTGTGGCAGACACTTAACGGCGGCCTCAGCTGGCAAAACTTGACGGGCAAACTGCCCATTAACTTGCAGGTCGATACCATCGCCGTCGATTGGCGCTCGCTGACGCCGACGCTTTATGTCGGCACGACGCGCAACGCATATTTTTCCACCGACCTGGGCACTAGTTGGTCATTGCTCGGCAAGGGTCTGCCCAACGTCGAGGTGCGCGACCTGGAACTCGACACGCGCTTTAATCGCCTGATCGCCGCAACGTATGGCCGTAGCGCCTGGCAAATCACCGTGGACGCGGCGCCGGCCACGCTGATCGTCGGCGCCGACGCGGGCGGCGCGCCGACAGTCAATATCTACAACGCCGATACGCAAGCGCTGACGGCCGTCTTCAACGTCTTCCCGCCCTCGTTCACCGGCGGCGTCCGCGTTGCCCAGGCCGATATCAACGGCGACTTCATCGACGACTATATCTGTGTCGCCGGGCCGGGCGGTGGCCCGCAGGTGACGGTCGTCGATGGCCGCACGTTGCAAATGATCCTGAGCTTTTACGCTTTTCCGCCGTCGTTCAGCGGCGGCCTCTACGTGGCGGCGGGCGACTTCGACGGCGACAACCGCGCCGAGATCGTCGTCGGCGCCGATGCCCGCGGCGGGCCGCAGGTGAGCATCTTTCGCGGCACCGATGGCACCTTATTGCGCAGCTTCTACGCATTCCCGCCGTCCTTCGGCGGCGGCGTGCGCGTGGCGGTCGGCGACGTCAACCGAGATGGCCGCGCCGACATCATCTGCGGCGCGGGGCCGGGAGGCGGCCCGCAAGTGAGCATCTTCGATGGCCGCACGTTTCAGCCGATCGCCAGCTTTTTCGCCTTTCCACCGTCGTTTACCGGCGGCATATACGTCGCCAGCTACGACGCCAACAACGACGGCGCCGACGATATTATCTGCGGCGCCGGAGCGGGCGGCGGGCCGCAGGTGAGCATTTACGACGGCGCGACGCGGGCGATGCTAAAGAGTTTCTTCGCGTTTCCGCCGTCGTTCACCGGCGGGGTGCGCGTGAGCCAGGTGCCGTATGGCGGCCGCGATCGGCCGGCCCTGCTCGCGGCCGCTGGGCCGGGTGGGGGGCCGCAGGTGAGTATTTTCGATAGCAGCACGTTGGCGCTACTCGGCAGCTTTTTCGCTTATAACCCGAACTTCAGAGGCGGGTCATTCGTGGGGTAGGCGAGTAGCGGTGCTGAATTCTGGCGAATTCAGCCACGGAAGTCTTCGGTCGCATAGCTGAATTCGCTAGAATTCAGACGCGACGAGCCTAAAACCAAAAACGCTGGGGGCGTGGCCACGATGACCAGGCCCCCAGCGTTCATTGCCTTTCACACTTCTAGCGGCCCTCCAGCTGCCAGCGTGCTTGGGCCTTCAGGTTGTTGAAGCGCGGCCATTCGCCCTGGACGATCTGCCGCAATAACTGATGCGATTCGGCCAGCTTTCCTTGACGGCGCAAGTTCTGGGCGCGATCCCAGAGCAGTTGAGCGTCGGTCGGCTCGGCTTCGGACGCGGCCTTGTAAGCCCGGTCGGCCAGGGTCAGGTCGCCCTGGAAGGCGAGGGACTGCGCCAGGCTCCGCCACGGGCCGCCCTCGTTGGGACGCTGGCCGATGGGCGTCGTCAAGTAGTCCCAGGCCAGATCGTTGTGGCCCAGCGTCTTCAACACGCGGGCGGCCTGGTCGCACGGTTGCGAGTTGTCGCGGTCCAAGGCGCGCCAGCGATCGGCGGCCTTCACCGTGCGCGGCAGCAGGTCGGTCGGCGGCTCCATCTTCATGGTCGCCACCGCGCCGGCCAGCCATTGGTAGTGATTGAGGAGCGTGCCGTAGTCGCCACGCAGCTGTTGCAGATTCACGACCGACGGCAGGTTCTGATACTCGATATCGAGCGCCGTCTCCAGGCAACGGATCGAGCGAGCGGTCAGGCCGCGACGTTCGGCGATCCGCGCCGCCGCCCGCCACAGTAGCGGCATCTTCTTGAAGTTAGCGTGTTCCAGAAGCGGCAGCAGCAGGGCGTCGGCCTGTTCGTTCTGGTTGGTGGCCGTCAGGAACTCGAGCGCCGTCGCCGTGACCGTGAGGCGGTCAGCGTCGTCGTCGATGCCGCGGAGGGCGGTCGCCAGAAGGTTTTCGGACAGCGGGGCGTCGCCCAGCTGCCAGGCCTGCCAGGCGAGCGTCACCACGGCCGGGCGATGCTTCTCGCGGACCAGACAATCGGCTGTCTTGCGCATGAACGCCGACCAGCCATCGGTCTGGCCGTCCGCTTGCAGAGTCGAGCGGAACTCCTGATCGAGCGCCGGCAGACGGCCTTCCTTGAGCGCCTTTTCGTACAACTCGACAAATAGGGCCGCGGCAATGCCCGACTTGCCCGCCCGCCGCATGGCCCGAGCATGTTCGTACTCGGCGTAGTAGGACAGATCGTTCCCGTTCTGGAACTGCTTCCACGCCTGGGCCACGGCGGCGTGGAATTCGGCGGAGTCAGCCCGATCGTTGAGCAGACTGAGCATCATGTAACCGAACACCGACGATTGGTTATCGGCGACGAAGCGGAACGCCCGCTCCTGTTCGGCGCGGCGCGAAGCCGCACTGCCGCGGTTGGCCTGGTTGCTCGACCAGCGCAGGTACAGATCGCGGTAGACCGACAGGCGATGCAGGAACGGACTGTCGGCGGCGACCGTTTCGCCGAGGTGCAGGCCGAAGCGCTGCTGGAGTACGCGATACTTCGGATTCAGGAGCAACCCGAGGTAGGTGGCCAGCGGATTGCCGGGGTTCTCGGCGTAAGTTTTCTGGAAGTCGACCTCGCCGGCGAACTGCAGATTGCTGGCCGCCAGCACGGTGAAGAAGCCGAGCTTGCGGTTGTCGTTGACGGCGAAGCAGCGGCGGTAGACCAGTTGAGCCGCGTGCCAGTCTTGAGCGATGAACTCGGCGGCGAACAGGTCGGTGGCGGCCCGTTCGTCGAGGAAGCCGAAGGTCCACGCCACGTTGTCGTCGTAGAGCCAGTGGCGCTGGATGCCGTGGGCGGCATAGGCTTTTTCGCGCTGGCGGTAGGGCAGCGACAGCACGACCAGCTTAGCGTCGTCGGGCGTCAGGTTCGGCGCGGCGGCGTCGGCCAGCTTGCGCTCGGCCTTGCTCCACGTCGTGCCCTCGGCGTTGAGCAGCTGGCTTTCGCCCTTCTCCTGGTTGTAGATTTCGCGGAACAGGACGCTATTGGCCGGCATTTCGATCAGCTGCCGTTCGGACAGCTTGCCGTCGGCGGCGAAGACCAGTTGCATGCGGGCGTAGGGGACGGCCTTGCCGTCGTCGTCCTTGAGGTCGGCGGCGCCGCGCGGCTCGATGGCTACCACGCTGTCGCTAACTACCTTGAGGTCGGCGCCCCGCGCCAGTTCCTCCGGCGTCGGCAGCACCCACGGCACCAGGGTCGAGAGGTCGCCGCGATGGAAGCGGCTCGGAGTACGGCGGGCACCGAGGCCGAGGTCGGGATAGAGATGGACCAACGTCTTGCCGTCGTTGACGACTTGCTCGCGCAGGCCGTTGGCGAGGCGGCGGTCGTAGGCATAGCGGCCCTGGCCGTCGAACGTAATGGTATAGGCGGGGCCGTCCTTCTCGACCTTCAGCGTCCGCCACCCACCGGCGCGGGCGGCGTCGATCAGCTTGCGAGCGGCCGGATCGATCCTGCCGGGCAGGTTGTTCAAGGCCGGAGCGGCCTCGTTTTCCTTGACGGCCTCGATATCGGCGTCGGTGGTGTTGAGGCCCGGGGCGTAGGAGAGCAGGTCGAAGAAGACGCGCTCGTCGCCGCTGAACGAGGGCCGGCCGTACATGCGGGGGCCGCCCTGATCGCCGTTGATGAGAATAGAGAGAATTTGCTCGGCTTCCGCGAGCTGATCTTTCTTGCCCTGCCTCGGCGGCGCCATCGGCGGCTTGGGGGCTGCCTCTGCCAACAGTTTTAATTTGTCCGCGCCTCGGCTCGACAGGGCATTGATCATGGACTGAGAAAATTGCTCCTTGCGATCCCCGTCCACGGATCTGAATCCCCGGTCCTGCGCCGCCCGTTCTCCCCCTTCACGGAGAAAATGATGCCGCGTGGCCCCATTGCGTCCGGGCATGGCTTGCTTCTCGTCCTTGGCCGATTTCTGCAATTCTTCGAGCTTCTCCATGCCCTTGCTCTTGTTGCTGACAGGTCGGTCGCCGGCCAGGACGATATCGTTGATGCGGTCGATGTTGAAGGTGGTGGGCAGCCCGTCATTGGCGCCTACTGCGTCTTGGCCCCATTCCGCGTTCGAAAGGTTCCATCCCGCTCCCTCGCCGCCGCCGCCGAGCTTGCTGGTGCTGCCCAGACCGAAGCCGCCGCGGTACACTTGCAGCGCCGTCGTCACCGTCCAATGGCGGAATTGATCGTGGCGCTGGGGCCACGTCAAGAGCGACGGTTTGACGCGGACGAGGATCGTTTCCAGGATCTGGTTGACGTGCGGCTTCTCCGCCCGCGGCGCGAAGCGATCGACGTTCTGCCCCTCCATCGGCTCGTAGACCACCTTAATCTTCTTCGGCGAATCGTAGGCGGCCCAGTGGTCTTGCCGGCCGGTGTCCACCTTGAAGCGGGCGTACATGTCGGCGTTTTCGAGGACCAGCAGCGAGGTATAGGGCGACATGACGTACATCGCCTTGCTGAGCGTGGTGATCGCCTTCTTGTTGTCGGTGCCGGTCTCGGCGAGCAGGCGTTCGATTTCGAGCTTGGACCAGGTGCGCGGCAGGAAGCCGGCGTCGCCCGTGCCCTGCTGCACGGCCAATTCTTCAACGAACGGCTTGCCGTCGAGCAGGCCGCGCACCGTCACGAACTGAGGCATGGGCTGGCCTTCCGTGAGGCGGGCGACGGAGCAAAGTTCCTCGCCCTGGGCGAGAGCGCTGCCAAAGTTCAGGAACTTGGCCGGGCTATCCTTTGCTTCGACGGTCAGGTTCATGAGACGCGGCGTGTTCAGCGTGGCGGCCAACTCGAAGGCGCGCCAGCCGACCGCTTCGTCGGGGTTGATCTGTGTGAAGTAGCCGCCGGTGCGCTCGGCCGTGGACTTCATGAAGTCGCGCGCCCAGCGCTTGCCGACGCCGACGCCGACGTAGCGGACGTTGTCCGGCACGCGCTTGCCGAGGATGTCGATGCGCTTCTCGCCCATGGCGGCGATGCCGGTGCCGACGTGGACCAGGTGCGGGTTGGCGGCGCCGGCCAGCAGCGGTCGGGCGGCGTCGAACGCCTGCGCCAGGTCGAGGGCGCCAATCAAGTGTTGGCTTTCGAGGAACTCGATCGCCGCCTTGACGTTGCCGGGCGTGACGCGAACCGGCTTGTCGCTGAAGTTTTTCACGCGCGTGCCGGCGGCCAGGACGGCGAAGGTGTCGTCGTGTTCGGCGTTGGCCAGCAAGGCGCGAATGACGTCGATCTGCACGCGGGCGACGAGGGGATCGCGGTCGCCCGACGCCTCGAAGAGGAAGACCCAGTCGCGGCTTTGGCGTTGCCGCTGCACCAGCAATTGCGGCTGATAGCGGAGCATCAAGTAGCGGTTGCCGTCCTGCGCCATGCCGGAGAACCGCACTATGTCGCGGCTCAGGCTTTGCGTCCCGTGCAGGTCGAGGACTACGTCGCGGTCGAGCTTGACGTCTTTCTCGACGACCTTAAGGACGATGTCGTTGCCCTTCATTTCCATCGTGTGGGCGTGCGAATCGAGGCGCGGCGTCAGGGCGCTAGCGTTCTTGATGGTGGCGTTGAGGCTAAAGCGTTCGACGAGGCCGAGGCTGTGGCCGGCGGGGAAGCGATACTGCGATTGGCCATACAGCGACGACAGCCGTTGCGTGTAGCCGATGATGATGCGCTTCTCCTGGCGTGCCTCCAGCGGGAAAACGCGCATCTTGAAGGTGCTGCCATCGACCCATTCGAGCAGGGCCGGATCCTTCTGGCTGTTGACGATCTCCTCGTAGACGCCGCGGGCGTATTCGCGCTCGGCCATGCCGCCTTCCATCAGGTCTTCGCCGACGTACATGGCGAGACGAGAGAGAGAGGCGTCCGGGGGCAGCGGGAAGTAGAAGGTGCCTTCCATGCGCGAGGCATTGTGGTTGAAGTAGGTCTGGTCGATGACGGTGCGGGCGAAGCCGTCTTCGATGTAGACATCGGCGTGATAGTTGCGCAGGGACAGCTTGGCTTCCTGGCCATAGGGATCGACGGCGACCAGGGCGCCGCCGGTGTACTTGCTGTCGGGGACGAGCGGCGTCTCGGCGGCGGCCATCAGCTCGCGCGTCCAGTCGAGCAAGTGCGAAGCGCGGGCGGCGGGGGCGAAGGTCGTCTTGTCGGCGTCGAGCGTCTGGCCGGCGGTGATTGGCTCGGCCACGTCATCGACGCGGACGCTGCCCTGCGTCACCAGCACCGCGGCGCGGCCGGCGTTGTCGGCCTGCACCCGGAACTTGGTGCCGGTCGCCGTCACCTCGCGGCGCGGCGTCTGCACGACGAAGTTGGCGCCTGCGGCCTTAGCGTCGCGCGGCGCCACTTCGATGAAGACCTCGCCGGCCGTCAACTTGAGGCGCCGGTTCTGGTCGAGCCGCACCTCCGTGTTCTGGTTGACGTACAGGATCGAGCCATCGGGCAGGGCGAGGCGGCGGCGCTGGCCGAGTTCCGTCTTGATGACGTTGCCGACGACGATGGCCTCGGGCGCCTTGACGGCGGCGCGCGGCTTGGGCGTGAGCGCCTCCTTGCCGGTCGCCGGGTCGATGACCGCCGGCGTGTTGGCCGCGATGGCGGTGGTAGGAGTGTCGCGCTCGGAACGCGATTGGATGGCGTGCATCACCAGGGCAACGCAGGCTACCGTGGCGGCCGCCGCCATCACCGCGGCCAGGCGCCAGCGCACGCGCTGCAAACGCGGGTCGGCCGGCTGATCGTGTTTGGCCATCGGCAAAATCTCCCGGTGGGCCGCCGTCCGCGCAGTGGCGAGCAACCGCTCCTCCAGGCGCGCGACGAACCCGGGCGAGGGGGCTTCAGGCTGGTACGCCTGTGTTAGCAGGCGCTCGACGTTGCGGTCGGCAACGTCGGCCGGTTGAGGATTCTCGTTCATGGGTACTCCCAGGTAGATGCAACGAACGAAGGCGCTTAGCCTTCATTCGGGTGGTGAATCACGTCAGTTCGACTTCGAGGTTGTGGGACAGCGCCAGAAAGGCTACGCGGAACGACTGGCGGGCGCGGGTTAGCAGCGACTCCACGGCTTTCTCGGAAATGCTCGACAGGGTCGCCATGTCGCGGACGCTCTTGCCGCCGACGTACTTGGCTTCGAGCGCCTCGCGGTAGTGAGGCGGCAGCTGCGACATCGCCGTGTTGACCAGCTCGCGCGTCTCCTCGCGCTGCAGCAACTCGTCGCCGAACGGTTCGAGTTCAAGCTTGGCGTAGACGCCGAGCAGGTCCTTATCCATGCGCGCCCAGAGGGCTTCGAGGGAGACGGCGTTCTTGTCGCGGCCGAGGATGCGGCTGATTTCGTTGCGCGCCAGGCCGGTCAGCCAGGGATAGATGTTGTCTCCGGCGCGGCCCGGGTCGTAGTGGTGCAGTTCGCGGATGGCGCGGACCAGCGTCTCCTGCACGACTTCCTCGCACAGGTCGCGGTTTCGGCCAACGCGATACAGGCTAAAGGCGTACAGCGGCTGCAGGGCGTCGTCGGCGAGCCGTTTGACCGCCTCGGTATCGCCGTGCAAGGCCCGCGTCCGCCACGAAGCGTCGAAAATGGGTCGCAAGAGAAAACCTCCCAGGGGAAAGTCTCCGGCCGTTCCGGGAGCCGGTGCGCAATCGCGCTGCGCGAGACACTTCACCAGACTATGTAGAAGGGGCAGGAAAAACCTTCGAGGGGGACGACGGAATTGTGGCGGGGGAAGTTTGTAACCGTTCATCGGACCCATACTTCATGTCACATCATTCGGACGCTCCTTCGTCGGCCCCTACCGGGGCCGGAGTAGCGGGCATCGGTTTCCACGGGTTGCGCTGCGCTTCACCCGTGGCTACAATCGTGCGCCCCTGCCGGGGCGAAGAACGGCATTTGGCCCCGGTAGGGGCCGACGAATGGTGCCACGGGTGGAGCGTAGCGCAACCCGTGGAAACCGCCCCCTCATTCAAATAACCGACTCACCGACTCATTAAAATGTATCCGCTTGATCGCATCCGCCAGCAAGGGCGCCACGCTGAGGACGCGAATATTCGGCAACTGTTTCTCGGGCGGCAGCGGGATGCTGTCGGTAACAATCACCTGCTTGATGGGAGCGTCGCGCAGCCGTTGGATCGCCGGGCCACACAGGACCGCGTGGGCGGCGCACGCATAAATTTCGCGGGCGCCGTTTCGCTTCGCCACGTTGGCGGCGCCGACCACGCTGCCGGCCGTCGAGATCATGTCGTCGAACATCACCGCCACCTTGCCCTGTAGCGGCGCGCCGATTAGGTTCGCTTGCTGCGTCTCCGTCGGACTGCTGCGCCGCTTGTCCACGATGGCGATGGCGCCGCCCAGCTTCTTTTGATGGAGAATCGTCCGCTTGGTACTGCCCTCGTCGGGGCTGAGGACGACGAAATCCTCGGGCGGAATGCGCAACCCGCGAATGTATTCGTTGATGACCGGGGCGGCGTGCAAGTGATCGACGGGGATGTCGAAGAAGCCTTGCACCTGGGCGGCGTGCAGGTCGAGGGCGAGCACGCGAGAGGCGCCGGCCACGGTCAGCAGATTGGCCACCAGCTTGGCGGTGATCGGCACGCGCCCTTGGTCCTTGCGGTCCTGCCGCGCGTAGCCGTAGTATGGAAGGACGGCCGTGATGCGCGCCGCGCTCGCCCGCTTGAAGCTGTCGAGCATGACCAGCAGTTCCATCAGGTTTTCGTTCACCGGCGGGCAGGTGGGCTGGATCAGGTACACATCGCGGCCGCGCACGTCCTCGTCGATGCGCACCTCGGTTTCGCCGTCGGGGAAGTTCGAGAGCCTGATTTTGCCGAGCGGGTCGCCCAGCGCTTGCGCTATCTTGTCGGCCAGGGGAATGTTGGCCCGTCCGCTGAAGACTTTCAGCTTGCAATTGTGATTCATGACCTCGCCGGGGTTGTCGGCAGTCGATGGGTGCTGGACCACGGGATGACCCGCGGCCGATCCGGCGGCCGAACGCGACTTTCGCACGGGAGAGAGCATTATGAAGGGACGGTGAAGGGCCTGTCAACCTTCGGCGTCCGGTTATTCCGTTCCGTCCCAGTCGTTCTATTGAAAGCGCCGGTCTTCATCCGCCGTGAGGAGATGGTCCCATGTCACCGACCCGTGGACGTTTGTTGCTCGCCTCCGTGGCGGCCGCTCTCCTCGCTCCCCTGGCCGCGCTAGCCGAGGCGCCGGCCAACGCCTTGCCCGCCGGCGCGCTGGCCCGTCTGGGCACGTCGCGCTTCCGCCAGCCGTACCAGCGCTCGCCCGCCGTCTTCGTCATTCTATCGGGCGACGGCAAGACGCTGGCCTCACGCAGCGACGACCGCACGGTGCGCCTATGGGACGCCGTCTCAGGACAACTCTTGAAGCAGATCGACGAGGCCGAGGCGCTGACCGCCTTCGCCTTCTCCGCCGACGGCAAGACGCTGGCCACCGCGAGCAGCGGCACCGTGCGCCTCTACGAAGTCGCCGACGCCAAACCTCTGCGCCAATGGCTCGCCCACGAAGCCAGCGTCGCCTCGCTGTGCTTCACGCCCGACGGCAAGGGACTGGTCACGGGCAGCCCCGATCAGAGCGTCATCCTCTGGGATCCGGCCACTGGCAAGGAAACACGCAAACTAGGCGCCGACCTCGACGCCATCGCCAGCGTAACGGTTTCCTCGGACGGCAAGACCATCGCGGCGGGAGGCCGGCGCTCGACGGTCTGGCTCTGGGACGCCGCCTCGGGCAAGGAACTGCGCCCGCTGACCGGCGACGGCAGCCGTCTGTTCGCCATCGCCTTCGCGCCGGACGGCAAAACCCTGGCCCTGGGCGCCCGCACGACGACTCGGCTTTTCGACGTGGCCGAAGGGAAAGAGTTAAGGCAGTTCGGCCACGCGCTCACCGACGAAGTGACCTCGCACAATAACGACGAAACCCTCGCCTTCTCCGCCGACGGCTCGCGCCTCGTCACCGGCGGCAAGTCGATTCGCGTCTGGGAAACGGAGACCGGTAAGCAAGTGTGCGCGGGCGGCGAGGGACGCAAGCGCGTCACCTCGGTGGCGTTCAGCGCCGACGGCAAGGCGGTCATCGCGGGCGGCGGCGACCAGGAAATCCGCTTCTGGGACGCGGCCACCGGCAAACGGACCCGCGCCGGCGACGGCCATCAAGACCGCGTGCAATGCGTCGCCTTCGCGCCCGACGGCAAGAGCGTCGTCACCGGCGGCGCCGACCGCAACCTGTTCCTCTGGGACTCCACCACGGGCAAAGTGAACCGTCCTCTCACCGGCCACGAAGCCGGCATTACCGCCGTGACGTTTTCTCCCGACGGCAAGCGCGTCGCCAGCGCCGACGCCGCCGGCATGTTGCGCGTCTGGGACGCCGCCACCGGCAAGGAAGAAAACCTCATCCAGGCTCATTCCTCCGGGGTCAACGGCCTGGCCTTCTCGCCCAACGGCAAAGCCCTCGCCTCGGCCGGACGCGACGGCAAACTACGCCTCTATGAGATTGCCAAGGAACGGGAGATCCACGAATTCCCCGTCCACGCGAACGGCGTCACCGCCCTCGCCTTCTCCGCCGATGGCAATCTGCTCGCCTCCGCGACCGGCACCGGCCAGCTGCGCGTCTGGAAGATGCGCTTCGGCGACGAAATCCTCGTCGATGCGCCGATGGACGATTTGCCGCTGATCGACAGGGGGTTCCGTCCCGCTGCCCCTCCGCAAGCGGGCGATCCCCTCCTGCTCCTCGCCTTCACGCCCGACGGCAAGGAATTGGTTTCCTGGCTGGAATCCGGGGCCATCGTCGCCTGGGAGGTGGCCACGCGCAAGCAAAAGGCCAAGTTCGACGGTCCCGCCGCCCAGGGATCGCAGGCCGCCTTCTCCCCCGACCGCAAGCTCCTGGCCACCCGCGACAACAACAATCGCGTCCTGCTCCGAGAGACGGCGACTGGCCAGGAACGCCTCGTGCTGCCCGGTCATCCGGGGCACGACTTCATCTATGCCCTCGCCTATTCGCCGGACGGCCGCCGCGTGGCCTCGGTCGCCGAGGATGGTCTGACGCTCATCTGGGACGTGACCGGCCATGTCCGCGATGGCAAGCTGCAAGCGCTGAAACCGACGGCCAAGGAACTGGAAAACCTCTGGCGCGACCTCGCCAGCGCCAGCGGCGCCGCCCCGCACAAGGCGCTCTGGACGCTCGTCGCCGGCGCCGCCGTCGCCCTGCCCTTCCTCGAAGAAAAGCTCAAGCCGGTGCCCGTGGACCCCAAGCACATCGACAAGCTGATCGCCGACCTCGACAGCGACCAGTTCGCCGCCCGGCAGCGCTCCGTGACCGCCCTGGAGGAGCTGGCCGAAATCGCCGAGAAGCCGCTGCAACAGGCCCTGAAAAACAAGCCGCCTCTGGAAGTGCGCCAGCGCATCGAAAAGCTGCTCGCCAAGGTCGAGAAGGAGCGCTTCGCCCTGAACCCGCACCGCCTGCGCATCCTGCGCCTCACCGAGGCGCTGGAGCAAATCGGCACCGACGAAGCGAGTAAGGTACTGGAAATACTCGCCGCCGGCCCGCCGGAACTGCGCCTCACCGACGCGGTTAAACACGAGGCACGCGCCTGTCTGGAGCGCCTGGGACGCCGGTAAGGCGACCGGCAAGAGTTAACGTACCCGCTTTTCTTATTCGCAACTGCGCGAGCAATGAAACATATAGAACACTATGTATTTACCCCGAAGGGGTAAATACACAGCGCCGCATTATCCGCGAAGGCGATATCCATCAACGATCCACCTCGCCCATGACGAAATCGAGACTGCCCACGATGGCCGGGATGTCGGCGATGAGGCAGCCGCGGCAAATCTCGTTGGTCACGCTGAGATTGCTGAAACACGAAGAACGGGCGCGAACGCGCAGCGGCACCGCGTCCTTGGTGTTGCGGCCGACGACGTAGAAACCCATCTGGCCACGCGGCGCTTCCGTCTCGAAATAGGCCTCGCCGGCCGGCAGGTGGCGTGGCGGTTCGATGCGGTGCGAACCCGACGGCCCGGCCGTGTATCGCTTCAAGCCCTGCTCCACGATCTTGATGCTCTCGATGACTTCCAACATGCGAACCATGAAGCGGTGCCACGAATCGCCGATGACGGACGTGATGGGAATCCACTCCGGGAACGGCGGGATGATCGCCTTGAAGTCGTACTGCTCGTAGCCGCTGTATGGCTCCGTCTTGCGCAGGTCCCAGGGGGTGTCGCCCTTGGTGGCGTCGAGCGAGCCGCGCAACACGGGGCCGGTGCAGCCGTAGTTGAGCGCCATTTCTTTCGACAGGATGCCCAGGTTGGCGGTGCGCTTGACGAAGATGTGATTGCGCGTCAGCAGCGCGTGATACTCGGCGATGCGCGGCTTCAAGTAATCGAGGAACTGCTGACAACGGCCGGTCCAGCCGTCGGGGAAGTCGTCGTGGACGCCGCCGATGGTGATGTAGCTGTAGGTCAGGCGGGCGCCGCAGACTTCCTCGAACAGGTCGAGGATCATTTCGCGTTCGCGGAAGGCCCAGAGGAAGGGGCTAAAGGTGCCGAGGTCGAGGCCATAGGCGCCCATGCCGACCAGATGGCTGGCGATGCGGTTCATCTCGGCGATGACGACGCGGATGACTTGCGCCTTCTCGGGGATCTTCATGCCGCAGAGTTTTTCGATGGCCAGCGAGTAGGCCAGGTTCATGTTCATCCCGGCCAGGTAATCCATGCGGTCGGTGTAGGGGATGAATTGAATCGGCGTCACGTTCTCGCCGATCTTCTCGGCACAGCGGTGCAGATAGCCGAGGTGCGGCGTCACCTCGGAGATGACCTCGCCATCGGTGCGCAGGACTAACCGCAGAACGCCGTGCGTGCTGGGGTGCTGCGGCCCCATGTTGACGAGCATCTCGTCGGTGCGGACATCGAACTCGACGATGGTCTGATCCGAAGAGGGAAGCGTCGCGGTCGCCATGATATTCCTCGGGCGCGTGGCCCGTTATGTCGTCGCTGCCAATAATTGTTGCACGGTATCGAGTTCGTCGGGCAAGGGATCTTGCCAGAGCCATAACGGATCGAGCCAGAAGCCGGGCAATATCTGACTGGTAAGAATTCCCTTACGCGGACGAATCTCGCGGTATTTGCCTTTGGCGTCGAGGCGCAGGAGCGTCACCTTGCGTTCGTCCTCGTCCACGATCCAGTATTCGGGGACGCCGAAGTGTTCGTACTGGCGGCGCTTTTTGTCGTAGTCGCGCTCGACGCTTTCGGGGGAGACGATTTCTATGGCCAAGTCGGGAGGGCCTTCCACTTGACCGGACTTAATCCGATGAGCATTGGCGGTGCCGACGAAGCCGATATCGGGTTCGGGGGCGTTCTTTTTATCCAGGCAATAGGCGACGCGGGAAACATACACCTTACCTAGCTTGCGCCTGCGGACAAAGCCGCGCATCACCATCAAGAGCCAGCCTTCGAGGTCGTTGGCGCGCGTGTTCTCGGGCGAAGCCATGTGGATGACCCCATCGATCAGGTCGCCTTTTTGACCGTCCTTCACGAGGGAACAAAAGTCCTCGTATGTGAAGTCGCCGGTACGTGGCCGACGCAATGTTGTCGTCATGGCGCACCCATTTCGCTTGACCGTTAGAAAATCTCAGGCAAGAGTTGCCGCAAGATACTCAGTGGATGGGGCAAGGGATCGTTCCACAGCCATTTCGGGTCGAGCCAGAAGCCTGGCAGCACCTTGCTGTGCAAATGGCCTCTTTGTGGCCGGACCTCGCGAAACCTTTTGGTATTGTCGAGCCGATGGAGTACGGCCTTTTTCTTGATCTTGTCCAAAATCCAATACTCGCGAACGCCGGCCTGCTCGTACTGGGCGAATTTCCAGGTGTAGTCTCGCACGATGCTCTCGGGCGAAACGATTTCAACGGCTAAATCGGGTGGACCTTCGACATAGCCGCTCTTGATGAGATGAATGCGGTCGAGTTGAACAAAGCCAATATCCGGCTCGGGGGCATTGCGGCCGCCGAGGCGATACGCGACCCGAGAACCACTGACTCGACCCAAGTTTCTTTCCGTCACGAAAGAATCCATGATGCCGATGAGCCACACGAACAAGCGGTCGGCCTGGGTGTTGTCGGGCGATGCCATGTAAATCACTCCGTCAATGAGATCGGCTTTTTCGCCGTCCTTGACGAGAATGCAGAAATCCTCGAAGGTGCAATCGCCGGTGCTTACGTCTGCCGTTGCCATTGTCGTGCCCCCTGGCGTCGGACGCGATCACCGCCCCCGAATCCCGTGATACTCCAACGGAAACTCGTAATCCTTCCGCAGCGGATAGCCGACCCAATCTTCCGAGAGCAGGATGCGCGTCAAGTCCGGATGGCCGGTGAACCAGACGCCGAATAGGTCGTAGACCTCGCGCTCGTGCCAGTCGGCCGTGCGCCAGAGTCGCTCCACCGACGGCACCTCGGGCAACTGTCCCGGCTTGTCGTCCTTCCAGCGCGGCAGGAGGATCTTCATGACGATGCGATGCTTGTGCGCGTAGCTGGAGAGGTGATAGACGACTTCGAGGTGCGGATCGAAACCCGCCTTGGGCGCCTTCTTCGGGTCCGGCTCCAGGTAATCGACGCCGCAGACGCTGTTGAGCAGGTCGAATCGCAGCGTCGGCTCGTCGCGCAGGAAGCGGCATATTTCCAGGAGATTGGCCGGTTCGACCACGAAATAGGGGTCGATGGCGTCCAGTTTCTTCGACGCGATTTTGCCGCCAAATTTTTGCTCGACGGCGGCGATGATATCGGCGGGTGTCATGTTATCTCGTTAGTGACGATGCGTGGCGAGCGCGGGGGGGGGGGGCCCCCCCGGTTGACCTCGTTTTACCACGTGGTGGCCTAGGCCCCCGGGCCCCCCAACAACGTATCGACGGTGGTGCCCGATACGC
>JBBSES010000019.1:0-17700 GCA_038239465.1 Gemmatales bacterium | reverse complement strand
CGCACCAGTTCTTCGAGGCGGGCGATGGCGTCTCGATACCCTTTCTCCGCCATTTCGGGACGGAGTGAGGTCCACAGCACCGCGAGGTTCACCTGCGTCTTCGATTGTTCGAGGCGATAGACGACGACGTCCGGCTCATCGGTCGTCAGCCGGTCGTAGAGGGTCAGCGCGGTCTGATACGCCGTCTCCGCGTCCGTGCTTCGATTCATCGTTTGCAGCTGGATGGCGCGATCGTTGTAGAGCGTGGCCAACTGACGGCGATAGCTGGCATTGTCCGGGAAGTCGCGCGTCAAGGCGGTCAAGAGAGTCAGGGCTTCGCGGTGCGCCTGCTCGGCTTCGGAAGCTCGGTTGGACGAGGCGAGGACGACGGCCAGGCGATTTTGCACGACGGCCAACTCGTGGCGCGACTCGGGGCCATCGAGGTCGCGGTAAATGGCGGCGGCGGCGCGGTAGTCCTTGGCCGACGCTTCCGGCTGCCCCAGCAACTCGCGGATGCGCCCGAGCCGGCCGTAGGTCCAGGCCATCTCCTTGCGAAAGGCGGCGTCGTCCTTCTTCTCCGCCTGAAAGGTCTCGTAGAACGTCTGGGCCTTGAGCAGCAAGTCGCGGCGCACCACCTCGAAACGCGGCTCGTTCTGCAATCGCTCCTCGCCAACGCGCAGATACATTTCCTCGACGGCTTTCTCCGCCTGGCGGAAGTTGTCGCGGGCGCGGCGCTCCTGGCGCTGGGCTTCTTCGAGGTTGCGGGTGGCGACGCGCTCGTGTTCGCGGGCCAGGTCGCGCTGCTCGTTGGCGTCTTTGCGCAGGGTATGTTCGTAGCCGGCCAGCAGAGGACCGCCGACCATGAGGGCCAGCGCGACGGCGGTGCATACCCCAGTTAAAGCCGCCGCCATTGGATTGCGTTTGGCCCATTTGCCGGCGCGCTCCCAGACGGGCGTCGGCCTGGCCTGGATGGGGCGGTCTTCGAGGAAAGCGGCCAGGTCGTCGGCCAACGCCTGGGCACTAGCGTAGCGCTGCTCCGGCGCTTTTTCCAGACACTTCAAGCAAATGGTTTGCAGGTCGCGCGGCACGTTGGGCTGCAAGCGCATCGGCGGCACCGGCTCGGACTTTTGCACCTGCTGCAACGTATCGAGGATCGTCTCGCCGACGAACGGCGGCCGGCCGGTGAGCAGGTCGTAGAGGATGGCGCCCATCGAGTAGATATCGGCGGGGGGACCGACGTCGCGGTTGCGTCCCTCGGCCTGTTCGGGGGCCATGTACGCCGGCGTGCCCAGGACGGCGCCGGTGCCGGTATTGAGGTTTTCGCCTTCGATCTTTTTGGCCAGGCCGAAGTCGGTGATCTTGGGCGCGCCTTCGGGAGTAAGCAGGATGTTGGCCGGCTTCAAGTCGCGGTGGACGATGCCGCGCGTGTGCGCATAGTGCATGGCCGACGCCAGCTGACGGACCATGTCGGCCGCCTCGCGGTGGCGCAGGGGCGTGTCGATCAGCTTTTGCTGCAGGCTGCCGCCTTCGATGAACTCGAGCGAGAAAAAGGGCCGGCCGCCCTGCTCGCCGACTTCATAGATGCGGACGATGTTCGGGTGTTCCAAACGAGCGACCGCCTCGCCCTCGGCGCGGAAACGCGCCCGGTCGGCGTCGGCGGCGTGGTCGCCGCTCAGGATCATCTTCAGGGCGACCAGGCGATTGAGGCCGCGCTGCCGCGCCTTATAGACGACGCCCATGCCGCCGCGGCCGAGGACGCCCAGGATGTCGTAGCCGGCCAGCAGGGGGCTGGCGCCCGGCGCGACGCGGATGGTCGGCAACGCCGACGGCGCCAGGGTTTCGCTGTTCGAGTCGCTGTGCCCGGCGTCGTGGCCGTCCGTCGCCGGCTCGGCGCGCGCAGGCGCCGGCCGGGCCATCGTCTCGTCGAGCGACGGATCTCGTTGCGCGCCGGACTTGAGCGGAGACCCCGATGGCAGATCGACCGTCATCTCCGTGGCGCCGCTTTCGGGCGCGGTGGGTATCGGCGCCGACGAACGAACGATGGTCTGCTCGTCGCTGCCACCGAACGCCAGAGGCATCGGTGCTTCGGTAAGGCTGGGGCGACCGCCACATGTTGGGCAACGCTCGGCGAGCGGCACTTCGTCCCCGTCTTTGCTCCAGCGATGCCCCTGGATACAGCTGAAATCAGGCATGGCGCGGCCCCGAATCGAAATGAAGAATTCGAGAAGAAACCGGGCATCGAAAGCGAGCGCGCCGCCCGGCGACGACTCGTTCGATCACGAGTTTAGGCGGAGAGTCTCATCGCCGGCCATCGACATAAGATTTAATGGAATCATGCGATGGGTCATCGCGCCGGTTCGTCGCCTTGCCCCGATCAACGCTGCTTGGCCTCGTCTCCGGCGCGGCGACGCGCCCGATACCGTAACACATCGGGTCGTGCCGAACGTGTTGATTTGATGAATTGTGCCCAATCCGCTTGGCGGCGCGTTTCATTGTGAGGGAGAATATCGCTGTGAGAATTATCGCGCCGCTAAACGGGAGGCCGTCTCCCGTCTCACCCCCTAACCCCGATCCGGTCATTCTTACCGAAGGAGGAGTGGAAATGCCTCGGCCCCGGCCTTACCGGCTTCGTCGGCCGTCCCCGCGAATCGATCCTCGCAAGGCATTCCGCTTCCAGCCGAGCATCGAAATCCTCGAAGAACGCACCCTTCCCGCCAGCTTCAGCGTCACCACGACCGTGGACAGCAGCGTCTTCGGTTCGGGATCGCTGCGCCGCGCCATCATCGACAGCAACGCGACGGGCGGCTCGAACACCATCGACCTCGCGGCGGGCACCTACGCGCTCCGTATCGTCGGCGCCGGCGAAGACGGTTCGCTGAGCGGCGACCTCGACATCAAGAATAACCTGACGATCACCGGCGCGGGATCGGCCAACACGACCATCGACGCGGGCACTCTCGACCGGGTCTTCCAGGTCTTCAACGGTTTCACCGTCACCATCACGGGCGCGACGATCCAGAACGGTTCCGTCAGCGGCGACAACGGCGGTGGCATCTTCAATGCCGGCAATCTGACGCTCAACGATTGCGTCGTCACCGGCAACTCCGCCATCGGCGGCACGGGAACCGGCGGCGGCTTCGGCGGCGGTATCTTCAACGCCTCCGGCGCCACGCTGACGATTTCCAACAGCACGCTGAGCAACAACATGGCCCGAGGCGGGCCGGGTGGCCTAGGCAGCCGACCGGCGGTTCCGGGCGGGGGCGGCGGCGGGGGCGGCGGCGCCGGCTTGGGCGGCGCGCTGTTTAACGACGCGGGCGCGACCGCCTCTTTAACCAACAGCATCCTGACCGGAAACACGGTAATCGGCGGCAAGGGCGGCCTGGGGCTGGGCAACTACGGCGTCTTTTACGCGGCGGGCGCGGCGGGCGGCGGCGCGGGGGGCGGAGGGGGTGCGAGTGGCGGTTTTGGCACCGGAGGGCCGGGAGGTAGTGGTGCGTTCGGCGGTGGAGGCGGCGGCGGCGGCGGAGGCGCGTTCGGTGGAGGCGACGGCGGCTTCGGCGGCTTCGGAGCGGGCGGCGGTGGCGGAGGCGCGCGCACGGTCGGCGGCATGGGCGGCTTCGGCGCGGCCGGTGGCTACGGCGCCGGACGCGGCGGCACGGGCAACTATAGCGGCGCGTCCGGCGGCGGCGGCGGCGCTGGCATCGGCGCCGGCATCTTCGATTACGGTGGCACATTGACGATCACGGGCTGCACGTTCACGAGCAACACCGCCACCGGAGGCGCGGCCGGCGCCGGCTACGGCGCCGGAAGCGCGGCCGGTTCGGGAATCGCCACCAGCACGGGCAGTCCGTATCAGGGCGTCTTCTATGCCGCCCGCGCCGACCACTTCGCGGTTTCCCTCTACGTCGATCCCTACGCGACCGCTGGCGTCGGCTTCAACGGCGCCATTCGCGCCGTCAATCCCCTTGGGTTCACCGACACCGGCTACAACGGCACCGTCTCTCTCACCAGCGGCGATCCGCAGGCGCCAACGCTAGGCACCTTTACCCTGACGATGGGGATCGTCAATATAAGTGGCCTCGTCCTGAAAACCGCGGGCAACCAAACCGTGACCGCCAGCGACGGCGCCATCGCGGGCAATGCCACGGTGGCCGTTGTCGCCAACGTCGTCGCCGGTTTTTCCGTCTCGGCGCCGGCGGCCGTCATCGCGGGGGTGCCCTTCGACGTGACCGTCACGCCCATCGATGCCTACGGCAACGCCGCCAGTAACTACGCCGGCACCGTCTCCCTGACGATCAGAGCGAACGACGCGGGCGCCACGATCCCCGGACCCGTCACGATCGACAAGCGCGGCCCGCAGCAGGCCGTCTTCACCGGCGTCGTCTTGACCGTGGCCGGCACGCAAGTATTCTTTGGCGGTGATGGCTCGTTGACGTCCGGCGTCGACGTCGTCAACGTCGAGGCGGCACCGGCCACCCATCTGTACATCGTCACGCTCGTCGATCAAACCTCGCAAGGCTCCCCCGTTTCCGTGGTCGTGCAAGCCCTCGACCCGTTCGGCAACGTGGACACCCACTACCTCGGCACCATAACGCTATCCAGCAGCGACGCCGGCGCCGACCTCCCGGGTTCCTACACCTTTACGGCTGGCGACTACGGTTCGCACCTTTTCACCGTCTCCTTCGCCACGGTGGGCACGCAAACCATCCAGGCCGACGACGACGCGGGCACCGTGACCTCCGACAGTGCCTCTATCCTCGTAACCAACGACCCGCCCTTCAACGTGCAGGTGGCTTTCGACAGTCCTTCGGCGCGAATCGGCACGCCTATCACGCTCAACGGCAGTTTCTCCGACCTCGGCACCAGCGGCGCCCACACGGTCTTGATCGACTGGGACGACGGTTCCGAGACGACGATCGACCTGGCTCCGGGTGTTTTCACGTTCTCCGCCACGCACACGTTCGAGGACGACAGCGCCCAGTTCGTGACCGTCTCTATCACCGATCCGCAAGGAGCCACCGTCAGGGGCGCGGCCGGTTTGCAAGTCTTCATCGCCGACGTGGGCGATTTCAGCCAGGTCAGCGCCGGGCCAGGCGAAACCGCGACGGCGGGCGTGCAGGGCGTCTACGCCACGCTCTTCCGCTCCCCGGATTCGACGGGGATCGCGTTCATCCTCGTCTCGGTGATTCCCAGCAGTACGTTCGACGTGGTTCCCGTGACGTTCGCCGATCAGGCGTCGGCCGACCCGCGCGCCATCACCGCGTCCTACGATGTCCGCACCTTCGGCATCGGCGCCAACGACGCCGCCTTCGTGACCTTCGGCTACAAACCCGGCCCCGACCCCAACGCCATTCCCTCGGTGCAGTATCTCGATCTCGCCACGCGCCAGTTGTTCGCCTTGTATGGCAGCCCTCGCACCGAGGAATTCCTGGCGAGCGGCCGGCTCGGCGCGTTGAGCGATACGCGCTTCTACGACCCGAAGTTCCGCATCATCATCGACCTCGCCAACCATACCATCTCGATCCTCTTCGACGCCAAGAGTCTGCCGCTGTTGATCGCCCTTCGGGGGACGGTATTCACCGTGTCGCTACCGGTGCCGCAGCCGACGACCACCCAGGCGGCGAACACCTCGACGGTCGCCACGACGCTCGACGGCCAAGCGTTGGCGGCGTTGCTCGCTCGAAGCGGCACGAACGGCGACAACTCGGGCGCCGCGCCGGGCCAGACCACGGGCTTCGTCGGCGGCGGCCAACTGACGTTCACCCTCGCGCCCATCGCGGCCGGCGCCCAGGGCGGCAAGGGCGGCGGCGGTCCCGCGGACGAGGTCGTCAAGGAGGCGATTATCGGTGGCCTGCATCGCGCCTTCCGCAACTTCGTCGGCACCGTGCAGGGCTGGCTCGAACTGTTCGTCGCGCCGAGCAAGCAAGTCGTGGTTCCCGACGCGCCGCCGCCGGTGGACGCGGGCGCCGGCATGAGCCGCCTCGGCTTTGGCTCGGCCGAGGAAACCCGCGCCGTCCTCGACGCCTACTGGAGCCAGCCGCGACAGCCGGAGATCGAACTCGCCCCGGAAGCGGCGGACCAGCCCCTCGTCGCCGATGCGCCGGTCGCCGATCATTGGGACGGGCGCTCGAACGCCGCGCTCGCGGCCGCCCTGCTGGCGCTCGGCTGGGGGCTGTCGCCGGAAGCGCGGGAGCGTCGCCGTCACGGAGTAGCCGGTTCATGCTAAGCATTCGCGTGGTCAACAAGCGCCAGGACACCGTCTTCGAACACCTGTCCGGCGTTCTGGAGTTTGGCCGGGGACCGCGCCGCGAGGCCAAGCGCTGCATCATCGAGGACGGCTTCGTTTCCCGCGATCATTTGACGGTCGAGGAGTTGCCCGATGGCCGTCTGCGCGTCACCAACCTCAGCGCGCGGCAAACGCTCGATTTGCCCGACGGCTCCCAAATCGCCGTCGGCGCCACCCGCGAGATTCTCATGCCGGCGCGGCTGCCCATCGGCGCCACTGTCATCGACATCGAGGCCATCCACGAGGAGCCGTTCGACAAGCGCGATTTCCAGACGATCTCCCGTCCCGTCCCCCAGAGCAGCGACAAACGGCATAAGACCAACCTGCGCGAACTCGGCGATTCGCCGGCGCCGGAGAAGATCGCTCACTGGCTGGAGACGATCATCGCCCTGCAGCGTTCGCCCGGCGGCACGCGCGACTACTACGACCAGTCGGCGCAGGCGTTGGTCGAGTTGGTCGGCCTCGACCTCGGCATGATCTTGCTGCGCCGCAATGAGACGTGGGACGTGGCCGGCTACCACGCCGCCAGCAGCGTCTGCAACTCGCGCTACAGCCGGACCCTGCTGGCGCACGTCGTCGAGGAGGGGCGCACCTTCTTCCAGGACTTCGACGCCAAACCGGGCGAAGGCGACCCGCGGCGCATGAGCCTGCAAACCGAAAGCCTGCACGACGTGGCTTCCGTGGTCGTATCCCCGTTCTTCGGCCTGGAAGACGAGGTGGTCGGCGTCCTCTACGGCGCTCGGCACCGCACGCCGCGCATGGGGGGCGGCATCAAGCCGCTGGAGGCGCAAGTCGTGCAGCTCCTCGGCGCCGCCGTCGGCGCCAACCTGGCGCGCACGGTGGCCACCCGGACGCGCGTGCAATTCGAGCAGTTCTTCTCGCCCGAGTTGGTGCGCGAACTCGAGCGCGATCCGAAATTGCTCGATGGCCGGATGCAGGAAGTGACCATCCTCGTCAGCGACCTGCGCGGCTTCACCCTGCTGTCCGAGCGGCTCGAACCGGAAACGACGTGCGGCATCCTGCGCGATTTGATGGAGCGGCTCACCGAGCGGATCGTGGCCCACGGCGGCGTCATCGTCGATTACGCTGGCGACGGCATCCTTGCCATGTGGAACGCCCCGGTGCCGCAGGCCGACCATGCCGCCCGCGCCTGCCGGGCCGGCATCGCCATGCTGGCGGAATTGCCCGACCTGAATCAAAAGTGGCAGCCGATCGTCGGCACGCCACTGGCCCTGGGGGTCGGCGTCAATACCGGGGTGGCGCAGGTCGGCAACACCGGCAGTACCCGCAAGATGAAATATGGGCCGCACGGTTTAACGGTTAATCTGGCCGCGCGCGTGCAGGACGCCACCAAGAAGATCGGCGTGCCGCTGCTCATCGCGGAGTCGGTCGTCGCCAAGCTGCCGCCCGGGTTTCAGACGGCAAGCGTTGGCTCGGTCGCCCTGGCAGGCATCTCCGAAGAAGTGGAACTGTACGAATTGACCAGCGACGGCGGCACGCTGTCGTTCTGATGAAGTCCCCACCCTGGCCCCGAGGTCGGAGCGATCATGAACGGCCTGCGCATGTTGGCCCTGGGCGTGGGAAACGCTTTCTCCGCGCGCTATTACTCCGCCTGCCTGGCCCTCGAAGCGGAAGGCGCCTGGCTGTTGATCGATTGCCCGCACCCCATCCGCAAGATCGTGCGCGAGGCCGCCGAATCGGCCGGGCTGGCGCTCGACATCGACCAGTTCGCCGCCGTCGCGCTGTCCCACCTGCACGCCGACCATTCCTCGGGATTGGAAGGGTACGGCTTCTATCACCGCTTCATCCGTCACCGCCCGGCCGCCCTGCTCGCGCATCCCGACGTGTCGGCGCGGCTATGGGATCACCATCTTGCTGGCGGCATGGAGACCTCCGCTTCGACGCCGGGCGAGCCGCCGGTTCGACGATGCTTGGAAGAATTTTTCCAGCTGACGGCCCTCGACACCGCGCGGCCGGTGCAGGTCGGTCCATTCGCGGTGGAGTGCCGCCACACACGGCACGGTATTCCGACCACGGCGTTTCGCGTCCGCGGGGGCGGCCGCTGCCTGGGCTACAGCGCGGATACGGCTTACGATCCGACGCTCATCGACTGGCTGGCGTCGGCCGATACCATCGTCCACGAGACCAACACCGGATCGACGCACACGCCCTACGAGAGCCTCGCCGCCTTGCCCGCGGGGCTGCGCTCCAAAATGCGGCTCATCCACTATCCCGACGATTTCGACGGTGCGGCCAGCGTCATCGAGCCATTGCGCCAGGGGCGTCGGTACGAGGTTTAGGCGATCGGCGGATCTTTAACTACCGTGGCGAGCGTTGAGCAAGTCGAGTCCCGTCAATCTCGTTACCAGGTTTGCCCCGGCCAAAATTGCTGTTCACCCGGCGAGCGCGGCTTGGGGCGGACCCACGGATGCTTGCCCCGCGCGATACCGATACCGAGGGCCACGAAGTCCTGGTAGCGAGGCATGACCTTGGTGGCATCGCCTTGAACGGCAGCCATGTGCAAACAATTGGCGACGTTATCGGCGCTGGCCGTCGGTTCGGGATCGAACAGCGGCGCTCCGGCGTAAGGCGACGTGGGGCCGGTCTGGGCGACGGCGTTGCCCAGGAAGCCCGCCGCGCTGGTTGGCTCGACGGCCGTCAGCAAGTCCTGGACGGCTACGCGCCGGGGATCGCCCGGTTCGAGTACCCAACGCACCGCCGCCACGAGCAAGTCGCCGGCGGCCGGCGTCGGTTTTCCTTCCGTCGTCAGCCAGAGGCAGAGCGATGCCCACCAGACCGCTTCGCGCCGCGGCAAGGCGCGGGCCAGGAAATCGACGGCATCGAGATGGTTTGCCGGCTTCTCCACCGCCCGATCGAGGTACTGAAGCGGCGTCAGTCCATTGGCCAGAAGGTCTCGGCCCGACGGCTTGAGACGATACGAGCGAGCGACCTCGGCAGCCGTGGCCGTCGACACCTTGATCAGTTGCCGGGCGATCGAGGGCAGCGGCGGCACTGGCGGTTGATGCACCCCCTCCGCCAGGTCGAGCAGGCTAGCGACCAGGACGGGAGCGGCGGCGGGGCAGTACTTTTCCTCGAAATCGAGGGCGAAAAGCGGCTGTTCCGGCTCCGGCGGTTTCGGCTCGCGCGCCTCGGGAATCTTGATCCCCGCTTTCTCGAACATCGGCGCGACCGCGGCCAGGGCGGCGGCGGCGCCGGGCAAAACCGCCATCGCTTCCAGAAGCTTCATGCTCTCTTCCTTGGCCAGCGATTCGAACGATTTCAACTGATCGACGAGGATGTCCTTAGCGCGGACCATCATTGCCTGAATTTCCACGTTCGCCGGCAGGGTTTCGGGATTCACGTTGGGGCCGTAGCTATCGACGATCTCCTGGGCCAACTGCTGCATGCGCGGCAGCATGGCCTCGAATTCGCTGAAACCGGGTCCGATCATCGCTAGTTTCTCCCAAGCGGTTTTGAATCACATCAACGTTTGGGTAGCCGCGGCCGTGCGCGTAGCGGTCGTCGCCACGGTCTCGGTCAGGGTGCCCGCCGTCACGGTCATCGGTCCGGGCACGGTTACGCCCATCATGGGGGCCATGATGGATACCCCCTGCGCCGGCGAGACGCCGACGCTGGCGGCCGGAGTGAACGATAGCTGGGCACCCGTGGTCGGGTCGAGCGTGAGCGTCGGCCCAATACCTGCCCCGCCGACGGAAAGGGTCGCGCTGGGTACGGGCAGCAGGGCCAACGACAGCACGATGCCCAGCGGTCCGCCCATGCTTATGGTGATGCCGCTGGCATTCATGCTGATAATGGCTCCCACGAGAGGGGGACCGTAGGAGATGGTGACGCCATTAATCGGCAAGGGATCCAGCACCAGATTGCATTGGCTGACGGGAATGTTGCCCGCGTAAATCTGGGCGCCGTCGTCGGCCCGCAGCGTATAGGCCGCGCAGCTGTGCAGATACGGGCCGAAGTGCGTCTCCATTTTGACGCCGTCGTTCGAATCGATGGGGGAAGACATGATGGGTTTCCTCGTTGGCTCAAAGTCTACTTGATGACCCCTGGTGGACAGACCGCTATTTCGTAAAACCGCCCGTCACGGCCGCCGCGATGGCGATGGCGACGAGCAGAAGTAGGAAGGCGATACCGATGGCGACAAAGGCAATCTCCCAGGTAATACGCGCGACGAGTCCGACGATCTTGTTTTTGAGCGCGATAATGCCATTGTCGATGCCTTCCGCCAACGCACCGCCCCAGCCGGCCACGGCCCAGAGGAGGATCAGGACGACGCCGACCACGACCGTGACGAAAATGCCGAAGTTTTCCGAGGCCCGGGTGGGAGAGCCGCCGTACCAAAGCAGTTCGGCGAAGACCAGGAGATTGACGATGCCGCAGAATATCTTGATGGCGTTCGCGGTCGAGCCAACGGTAGCCTTTGCGGGGGCCACGCCGCCGACGCCGGGAACCTGACTGCCGCAGCCGATGTCGTACTTGGCGCTGAGGACGGTGCTGAATTTGGGGAGGAGGACCGTCTCGTTCTTGCCCGCCAAGATGAACTCGTTGCGTCCGGCTATGTTGGACCAGCCGTGCATGCCGTGCAAGGCGCCCGCTCCGGGTATCATGCCGAGTAGGGAGAGCGGGTCGCACAGCAAATCCAGCTTGTTGCCCACGGTGATGGACGCCGACAGGCCGACCACGGCCTTGGTGTCCTCGCCGAAGACGATGGCCAATTTCTTGCCGATACTGGCGGTTATATTGCCGATCGTCCAGTTGTAGGCCTCGATCGGCTTGTCGGCGGCCTTCGGGACGTTGATCGTCGGAAACGAACCCTGGCTGAAGCCCGGCAACGTGATCGGCACTCCCTGCGTCTGCTTGTAGGCCCCGTTGGCGTTGATGTAGCAGTTCTTGCCGACGTTGATGAGCAGATCGTTCGGGATGTTGATGATCATGTCCTTGGCGGTCTGCATCATGAACATCTGCACGTCGGCGCGGTCGTCGAGGGCGATGCCGTGGAACTGCGTCAGGTCTTTCCCATCGATGTGCGACTTGACGCCGCTGGTCAGCGGGAAAGCCGGATCGTCGAGCGGGAAAGCGGGGTTATTGACCGAGTTGTACGAGGCGCCCAAGACGGCGGGCTGATCGGGGTCGCCGTCCTGGAAGCCGACGAGGACTTCCTGCCCGAGGCGCGGCGTGTAGATGGTGCCGAAGGTGCGGTCGGCCCAGGCCTGGCCGACGCGCAGCCAGACGCTGTTGGTGGCGCGGCCGCTGGCGCCGTTCCAGTAGGCCAGCGTGCCGATGGAGTCGCCCTTCTTGTTGGTCAGGTCGCTGCGGCCCTGGCGGTCCCAGTAGAACTGCACTTGGACGCGCGCGTTCTTCTCGGTGAAGACGTCGTTGCCCGTGGTGCCGACGACGACGGCGGGGAGATAGCCGCTGATCTTGGGCCGCGGCGTCGTGGCCTGCGGACGAAAGGGTAGGTCCAGCGGCAGGCAGGCGAACGAGTTGTGGTAGCCCGGTTGCGCGCCCCCCGTGTTTTGGTAGACCCCTTCCAGCGAGGAGTGATGCGTCACTTCGGTGACGGCGTAGTTGCCCAGGCCGTCCCAGGTGAGATTCATCGACACGGCCGCCATCTTGTGGCCCGCGGTCAGCTGCGCGCAAGTGCTGGTGCCGGTGATGCGCAGACTGGCGGCGGCGACGCGCTCCATCTCGATGCGGGCGAACGTTTCCTTGTATTTGAAAACGTCCTGTAGCTTCGCCGCCTGTGCTTGCCCGTCCATGCCGACGCCGTCCACAAGCTTGGCATAGCCGCCGGGGTAGACGTATTGCTGAAGCTCGGTGTCGTTGCCGGCGACCTTAAGCTTGTGCTCGACGGTGCCGACCTGGATCTTTTCGAGGATCGGCTTCTCGGCGCGGATGCTGTTGCCCGCCAGCTGGAACTGGTAGTCCCACAGGAGCGACTTGCCCGGCGCCCAGTCCTGTTCCTTGATCCAGGTGAGCAGCCGATTGGCCGGCGTTTCCTCGTTGACCTGCCCCACCATGTACAGCGGCGCGTCGGGGTCGACCGGGTCGTAGTTGTCCTTGCGGTCGCCGAGGACGAGGGTGTGCTTGCCCTTGCCGTTGTCGTCGCGGGAATGGTTGAAGTAATAGAAGATGCCGACTTCCTCCATGAGACGGCTGGCGAAGTCGAAGTCGGTTTCGCCGTACTGGACCACGAGGGGCCGCTTCGGATAGGCGTCGGCGTCGGTCGAGAGGCGGTTGTTGATTTCCATTCCCGTGAATAGGTCGGTTAGCACCTCGGGGATGGAGCGGTCGAGGCACAGGCGGCTGTTGATGCGGCGCGTGAGTTTCCACAGCGCCGGGGACAGGGTGGCGCGGTAGCGGGTGAAGGTGGCCAGGCCGCCGGGGCCGACGATATCCATGCCCTTGACGAAGCGCGTGACGATGCCGTTGAAGGTGCGCGCGGTCGGCGGGGTGACGCCGGCGCAATCGAGGCGGACGGTGGCCGGTTGGCCGAGCACCTTGGCGAAGTCGATGGTGGTGCCGAATTCGGCCAGCATTTCCAGGTGGAATTCGAACAGGCCGGAGATGCGTTCGCTGCCGGTGAATTTTTCGAGCAGGAGGTCGTCGGCGCCCAGTTGATCCATTTTGACGGCCATGGGATGGCCGCTCTGCGTGTACGGCATCGGGATGCTCCTCTCGGGGGCCACGGCTCAGTTCGTTTCTTTTATATGAAGCGAGTCCGCCAGAGGGAAAAGTACGAGCGAAAATACCGGAAAGGAAGGCGATCGAGGCAGGCTTACACGAAATCTTCTTTTGAGGGGGGCGAGCGGGGTCGCGTCAGCGCCCTGAGCGGGACGAAGCGGAAACGCGCCGCAACGCCGTAAAATTCCTCATCGGAACTGCGCGAATCCTCTATGGGACGCAGGCGCGCTCGTGGTAACATCTAATCAACCGCGAGTCGTCCCACCCGCCGAGGAAAGCCATGCGCTGCTCCCTTCTTCAACCCGGAAGTGTTGTCGCGCGCTTCGTCTGCACCGCTTTGCTTCTCCTCGCCGCGATCCGCTTCGCCCCGTTGCCGGCCGCCGACGCTCCCGCCGCCGCTACTTTCGATAAAGACGTCAAACCCCTTCTGGCCAGCCATTGCTTGAAGTGTCACGGCGCCGAGAAGCCGAGGGCCGGCGTCAACCTGACCTCGTTCGCGGACGAGAAATCGGTACTCAAGCATCGCAAGCTGTGGCGCAAGGTGATGGCGCAAATAGAGTCTCAGGAAATGCCGCCGGCCAAGGAAGCCCAACTGACGGCCGAGCAGCGCGAGCGCGTCGTCGGCTACTTGAAGGAAGTCGTCAACCGCGTCGATTGCAACAACCCGAGCGAACGCGATCCGGGCCGGACGCCAGTACGCCGGCTGAATCGCACCGAATACAACCGCACGCTGCGCGACCTGCTCGGCATCGACTTCGACAGCGGCGCCGTCGTGGGCATGCCGGACGACACGCCGGTGAACGGCTACGACAATCTCGCCACGGCCCTGACCATGTCGCCGGCGCTGACGGAGAAATACTTCGCCGCCGCCGACAAAATCCTCGAACGCCTGCTTGGGCCAGCCGACCCGAGTACCATCTTGCCCAAGGAAGACGGCAACAAGGCCAAGCAGACGCTGCAAGCCCGGCAAACGTTGCTGTTCGTCAAACCCGGAAAAGACGTAACGCCGAGCGACGCCGCGCGGAAGATCGTGGAGCGCCTGGCCCGTCTCGCTTTCCGTCGGCCCGTCGAACCGGCGGAGTCCGAGAGGTTGCTAAAACTATTCGACCGCGCCCAGGAGCGGGGGGCGACGTTCGAGAACTCGCTGCGGCCCTTACTCAAGGCGATCCTGGTATCGCCGCACTTCCTCTATCGCATCGAGCAGGACCGACCGGGCGACGACGGGAAGCCAGGGGCGCGCGTCAACGATCACGAATTGGCCGTGCGCCTCGCCTACTTCCTCTGGTCCACGCTGCCCGATGCCACGCTATCGGACCTGGCGGACCAAAAGAAACTCTCCGACCCCGCCGTGCTGGAAGCGCAGGTCAAACGCATGCTGGCCGACCCCAAGGCGCGTGCCCTGACCGACAACTTCGGCGTCCAATGGCTGCAACTCCGCAAGCTCGAACACGCCCGGCCCAACACCGAGTTCTTCCCGACGTTCAACCACAACTTGCGCCGGGCGATGTACGAGGAGACCGTCACCTTCTTCGACAAGCTGCGCGAGGAAGACAAATCGATCCTCGACTTGCTCGACGCCAATTACACCTACGTCAATCAAGACCTGGCGAAACACTACGGCATCGACGGCGTGCAGGGCGGGCAGATGCGCCGCGTCGAACTCAAGCCGGAGCATCACCGCGGCGGCTTGCTCGGGCAAGCCAGCATCTTGACGCTCACCTCGCACACCTCGCGCACCAGTCCGACCATGCGCGGCAAGTGGGTCCTCGACGTGGTCTTCGGCACGCCGCCGCCCCCGCCACCGCCCGACGCCGGCATGATCAAGGACGAGCAGCAAAAGGGCAAGACGCCGAAGACGTTCCGCGAGTTGATGGCCCAACATGCCCAGCAAGCGACCTGCGCCGCCTGCCACAAGAAGATGGACCCGCTCGGCTATGCCCTCGACAGCTACGACGCCGTGGGGCGCTGGCGTGAGGATCAGGGCGGCCGACCGCTCGACGTCAGCGGCGAACTGCCGACGGGCGAGAAGATCACTGGCCCGGACGGACTCAAGAAGGTGGTGCGCGACCGGCAGGAGCAATTCATTCGCAACCTGAGCGAGCAAATGTTGACGTATGCCCTGGGCCGCGAGGTGGGGCAGCACGACGAATGTACTCTCCGCGAGATGGCCGACGCGCTGAAGAAGAACGAGTATCGCTTTTCGGCGCTCGTGCTGGGCATCGTCAAGAGTTATCCTTTTCAGAACCGGCGCGGCAGCGACGCCCGCTTCGAGGACGACGATTAACGAGGACTGATCCATGACCACACCCATCAGCCGCCGGACCCTGCTCCGCGGCGCCGGCGCCATGCTGGCCCTGCCGTTCCTCGAAGCCATGTTACCCTCCCGCGCCGCCGAGGCGGGCAAGGCGAAACCGCCGTTGCGCATGGGCATCTTCACCGTCACCGGCGGCACCGTCCTCGAATCGTGGAAGCCGAAAGAAGCCGGGCCGATGGAACGGCTGCCGTCGATCCTGCGCTCGCTGGAATTCGCCAAGGACCAGATGACGGTCATCAGCGGCCTGTCCCATGGCGGCCGGGGCGAGAACCTCAACGGCCACGAACACTGCGCCTACCTGCACCTGACCGGGGCCGATCTCGTCAAGAAGGAACAGGGCAAGCGGATCGCCGGGGTGAGCGTCGATCAGGCGGTCGGCATGGCCATCGGCGAGCGCACGCTCCTCCCCTCCCTCGAATTCGGCCTGACCAATCACGAGACGATGTACTCGTTCCGCGGCACCGACACGCCGGTGCCCTACGAGGCCAATCCGCGGCTCGTCTTCGAGCGCATGTTCCGCGGCCGCAAGCCGGTCGTCCCCAACTGGCAGCGCCGCGCCGCCGCGACCGCTGCCGTCATCCAGAAGACCGCCCGCCAGAACTCGGCCGAGTTGGGCGTGGTCGATCTCATCTTCGACGACGCCAAGGACCTGCGCAAGAAGCTCGGCGGCCACGATCAACGCAAGCTCGACGAATACCTGCACGGCGTCCGTTCAGTCGAGCAGCGCATCGAGTTCTTCGAGGCCAAGCGCCGCGAGGAAGACCTCGACGCCGCCAATCCCGGCCCCTCGAAGCTGGCCCTGCCGGCGAACCTGCCGCCGGAGGGGACGCCGCTTCACAAAATCACGCATCCGGTCCACCACGACCCGGAGAAGCACGCCGAGTACATCCGCCTGATGGCCGATTTGATGGTCCTCGCCTATCAGACCGATACGACGCGCGTCGCCACCGTGGCCCTGGGCAGCGACGATGCGCTGTTCCCTGGCGTCGTCACCGTCGGCTACGAACGCCATTGCCACACGCTGGAGCATCAGGGCAACGCCGGCCGCGTCGAGGACGCGGACCCCATCGCCCGCGAGGCGTTACGGCAAATCCACGCCTGGTACACGATGCTCTTCGCCGAGGTCGTTCGCAAGATGAAGGACATCGACGAGGGCGGCTCGTCGCTGCTGGACAATAGCCTCATCCTGTACACGTCGTACATGGCCGACGGCGGACACGGCACGAACCAATACCCCGTGCTGCTGGCCGGCGGCGCTGGTGGGGCGTTGAAGGGCGGTCGGCACTTGGCGTACAAAGATCGGACGCCGATGTCCAACCTGTACGTCGAGATGCTCAACCTGATGGGGATCAAGGCCGACAAGTTCGGCGATAGCCATACGTCGAAACAGCGGCAGTACGACGGCCGGTTGCCGGGACTCGTTTGATGAGACGGGGGACACCATGAACGACGTCAAGACTCCCGCCCTCTTCGTCGCCGTTGGCGAAAATGGCTTGCGCCTATCTTCCGCCGATGGCCGAGACTGGAAGCACCAGAGCCTCGGCAAAGAGGGCGAGGTCTATCGCGCCGTCTGCTTCGGCAATGGCCGCTACGTCGCCGTCGGCACCTTCGGCGGCTCCAACATCCTCGCTACCAGCGCCGACGGCGTTCAGTGGCAGACAATGACCAAGGACGGCAAGTACGTCAAGTACCTGCGCGGCATCGGCTTTGGCGACAAGCAATTCCTCGGCATCGGCGGCGATCCCGGCTGCGTCGGCTGCTCCAGTCCGTTCGTGAGTCAATCCGCCGACGGCACTACCTGGTCGGAGTTCCTGACTATTCCCGGCAAGAACATCCTGCGCCGCCTGGCGTATGGCAACGAGCGCTTCGTCGGCGTCGGCGACCGCGGCCGCCGCGCCGTTTCAACCGACGGCAAAGAATGGAAGGACGCCGCCGAGGTCAAGGCGATCGACACCCTGGTGGACATCGCTTTCGGCAAAGGCATGTTCGTCGGCGTCGGCCTGCACGGCTTGCGCATGGCCAGCGAGGACGGCTTGAAGTGGAGCCACCGGCAGGTAGGCGAGGAAGGCGAACACCTAAACGCCATCGTCTGGGCCGACGATCGCTTCGTCGGCGTAGGCGCGGGGGCCACCTATACCTCGCCCGATGGCATCGACTGGAAGCGCGAGAAGAATGAAGACGCCCCGTTGACCACGGCCTACGGCAACCGCGTCTTCGTCGGCTCGAACTGGCGCGGGCGAATCATGCGCTCGACCGATGCCCTCAAGTGGGAGCAAGTCCACAAGTCGGAACACCACGTCGAGGCGGTGGCCTACGGCGCGGGAACCTGAGAGAAATTGTTTACGTTTCGCGTCCACCGCGGTGGACGCGAAACGTAAACAATTTCTCTCAGGTTCCCGCGCCGTAGGCCACCGCCTCG
>JBBSES010000018.1:0-17841 GCA_038239465.1 Gemmatales bacterium | reverse complement strand
GGCGGCGGGCGCCCCCCCCCCGGGGGGGCGGGGGGGGGCCCCCCCCCCGGGGGGTGCCGGCCCCACACCCCGGGGGGCCCCCCCCCCCCCCCCCCCGCCCCGGAGTTCGACTTCTCCTGGCCGGAAGAAACGTGGCAGCCCGCCGACTATCCTCCCGAAAGACGATTGCGCGACGAGTGGGCCATCCTCGGCTTCACCGTCGGCGCGCCGATGCTGGCCATGTTCCGTCACCAGCTGCCGCCGGGTCTGGTCTTGAGCCGCGACCTGGCGCGGCAGGCGGGCCGGCGCGTGCGTGTCGCCGGCCTGGTGGCGACCAGTCGGCGCACCGACACCGCCGACGGCCGATCCATGCAGTTCGTCACGTTGGAAGATGAAACAGGTTTGATCGAAGTGACGCTCTTCCCCGGCAGCTGTCCGCCGGTGTCGCAGCTGACGCTGGGGCCATACCTGGCGACCGGCATCGTCGAGGAGCAATATGGCGTGCTGACGCTGACGGCCGAGCGCTTCGAGCGCTGGTTGCCGGGTTAGAGAACCAACGGTGGCTTGCCGAACTTGGCGCGCACGCGATTGATCGGCTTCAACACGCTCGGCCGGCTGACGAGCCATTGCTCCCAACGCCGCTTGCCGGGAAAGTCGAGCAGCATGATGCCGATCAAGATCGTCAACACCCCCTGCCCCGGCACGCCCGGCAACGCCATCACGATGCCCATGAGGACCAGCAGAACGCCCAGTAAATTCTTGAAGATGCGCCCGAGGATGCGCGCGACCGGATGCCCTTCGGCGACGATGTGCGCATGAGAATCGTGGAAATAAGTAGCGGGCAGCTGGACCAACACCCAGGTAACGGCCGCGATGCTGCCGAAAAACGACACGAGAAATAGGCCGAGGCTCAGCAGCAACGCCTGCCACCAGTCGAGGCCACGCAGCCAATCCAGGAGGTGAGAGAACCAATCGGCCATCACAACTATCCACGCGGCGCAACCCGTTTACGATTCGCGCGCCGCGCGCGAAACGTAAACGGTTGGCGGCTGTAACATCTTCATTAGTAGCGGACGCCCAGGTTGAAGAGCAAGTTCACGTCGATGATATCGCCGTTTTGTCCGGGAATCATGTTGGTGAACTGATAGTCCCATTCCGCCCGAAAGCCGATGACGCTGGTGCAGCAATTCCAGGGGATTTCGTAGTCGGTATGGGCCGAGATGTACGGCCCGGCGACGATGCCATTATAGCGCGTGAACAGGCCGGCCGGCTTATTGAAGTCGTGAACGTCGAGGCGCGTGGTGCCGTAGCGATAGCCGGCGTCGGCGCCGACGCGCCAGTTCGACGTGCCGCACTGGGCGGCGCCGAGCAAGTACCATTCGCGGCCCAGACCGCCGATGGCGTACGTCCGCTTGACCGACGCGGTGCTGACGTTCTTGCCTTCTTGTTGATAGAAAAGGGTCTGCCGATTGCCGTCGTTGCCGACGTAGCCGAGGCCGAGTTCGGCGGTCCAGGCGGCGGTGCGGTCCACGTTGTAAAAAAGGCTACGGCCACCGCCGCTGACCCACCAGGAACTCGACGTGGTGCTGCTCAACACGCCGCCGCCGACGTGCAGCGCTGGACCCGTCCGCACGAATAGCTCGTAGTGAATCGGCCCGTCGCCGCCCACGGGGCCGCAACACTCGGGACAGGTGTACGTGACCCACTTCGAGGGCGGCAACGGCGGATCGACGCGCGTGGGCGGCGGCATCTCGTCGGGCGCCAGCATGTTGATCTTTTCCGGCATCCCGGGGGGCGGACCGGGCGGCGCGGAGTAATCCTGCCCCGGCGCGGCGGTAGCACCCAGCAGGGCCAGCAGCAGGGCAGTGGGAAAGACCGGCTTCGTACTCATGCGGTCCTCGCTATATCCAAGGGCCGTTACGCCCCGCCAACGGGCCGGGTGTCCGCGAAGGTGTGTCGGCAAGCGGATGCCCCTCTATTCTTCGGACGCCGGTAGTGCGGAAGTTGACTGGAATATCACTTGTTCCGAAAGGAGCGAAGGCGCTGATGGGGCAAGCCGGGGAGTTTAGTGGAGGGGCGGGTCGTCGAGGAGCCGTTCCAACGCTTCTAGATCGACCGGCTTGACGAGGTGGAAGTCAAAGCCGGCCTCACGCGAAAGGCGCCGATCTTCCTCCTGACCGTAGCCGGTGGCGGCGACGAGGGTGGCGTCGGTCAGGCCCAGCTCGCGGCGGAGCCGGCGGGCGACCTCGTGGCCATCCATGCCGGGCAGGCCGATGTCCAGAAAGACGACGTCCGGGCGCCAGGCGCCGGCCGTTTCCAGGGCGGCGTCGCCGTCGTGGACCGCGCGTACCTCGTATCCCTTGAAGCGGAGCATAATGGCCAGGCTCTGGGCGCCATCAACGTTGTCGTCCACCACCAAGACGCGCCGGCTCTCGGAGCGGCGTCCCGGCATCCGGAGAGAGGGAGCGGGTTCGGTAGGCGCCGCCGGCAAGGCGGGCAAGCGGACGATGAATTCGCTGCCGCGCCCCGGCACGCCTTCGCTGCGCACTTCCACCCGGCCGCCGTGCTTTTCCACCAGGCTTTTTACCAACGTTAGCCCGATGCCCAGGCCGCCCGACGAGCGATCGATCGAGGGGTCTACCTGGGTAAAAAGATCGAAGACGCGCTCGAGCAGGGGCGGCGGGATACCTTGCCCGTCATCGCGGACGCGCACCTCGGCATCGTCGCCGACACGCGCGGCGCTCAGGGAGATGTGGCCGCCCTCGCGCGTATACTTGGCGGCGTTGTTGAGGAGATTGGCGAACACCTGCGTCAAGCGCGCGGCATCGCCGTGGAGCGATATCGGCTCGGCGGGAAACTCGACCGACAGGTGGTGCGCACGGGCGTCGATTCCGGGCCGGCTGATTTCGACGGCCCGCGTGAGAGCGCAGGCCAAGTCGAGCGTTTCCATCTGCAGGCCGATCTTGCCGCGCGTGAAGCGGGCCACGTCGAGCAGGTCGTCCACCATGCGCGACATGTGCTGCACTTGCCGTTCGATGACGTCGGAGGCCCAGATCAGACGCTCGTCGTCGGGAGCGGTCAGCTGGAGAACCTGGGTCGCGTTGCGAATGGGCGCGAGGGGATTGCGCAATTCGTGGGCGAGCATGGCGAGGAAGTCGTCCTTGCGGCGGTCGGCCTCCTTGAGGGCCTCCTCGGCCAACTTACGCGCGGTGACGTCCACGCAGGCGCCGACGAGGTGGCAGGGTTGACCCGTGGAATCTTCGCGCAAGCGCGCCTTGTCGGCGAACCAGAGCAAGCGGCCGTCCGGCAGCAGCAGGCGAAATTCCTGCTCGTAATCCGCACCTCCGTGGCACGCGGTCGTCCGCGCGGCTAATACGCGCTCGCGATCGTCGGGATGGATGAACTGAGTGAAATCGCGGCCGGCCAGTTCGGGCATGTCGAGAATCTCGCCGACGTTGGCCGAATGCACCGTCACGCCCGTTGCCAGGTCCCATTCCCAGGCGACCATGTGGGCGGCGCCGAGCGCGAACTGCAGGCGTTCCTCGCTGACGCGGATGGCCTCGCGGCTATACTCGGCCTCGGCGCGGGCCGCCTGTTCGCGGATCAACCGTTCTTGCGATTCGGCAAGGTTGCGGGCGCTCTGCCGTTCCTTGAGGACGCGCGCGACCGCGGGCAACAGGTGGTCCAGGTACTCGGCGGTCTTGGGGATGAAGTCGTAGACGCCGGCGCGCAGTGCCTCGACGATGATGGCCTCGCCGCCCAGTCCGGTCACGAGGATGGCGGGAACCTGGTAGCCGGCGGATTTGATGTCGCGGAACAGGTCGAGACCGCTGACGCCGCCGGGCAGTTGCTGGTCGAGCACCATTAGGTCGATATCGCCTTCGCGGACGCGGTCAAAGCCGGCGGCCGCGGTGGACACGGCGGCGACGCTATAGTTGGCGCGCTCCAGCCGCCGCTGCTGCAAGCGGGCCAGTCCTTCATCGTCCTCGACGATCAAGATTCGCGCGATGGCGCTCACTCAATATCCCCGTTCTCCATCTCAAGATCCATTACGAGGCACCCGCACCACTTGCAGGAACAATCCGAGCCGCTGGATGGCCTCGATGAAGGCCGTGTAATCGACCGGCTTGGTGATGTAGACGTTGCATCCCAGCTGATAGCAGCGCTCGATCTCGCGCGGGTCGTCGGTCGTCGTGAGCATGATGACGGGGATCATGGCCGTCTTCGGATCGGCCCGGAGGCGGCGCAATACTTCCACGCCATCGACGCGCGGCATGTTGATGTCCAGCAGCAGCAGGAAAGTGCCTTCGGGCTGCCGCGCCGCGTATTCCCCCTCGCAGCGCAAATAGTCGAGTGCGTCTTGCCCGTCCTTGAGGCGGACGAAACCGTTGACCAGGCCGGCACGCGACAAGTTGCGGTGGATCAAGCTGGCGTGGCCGTCGTCGTCTTCGGCAAGAACGATGCTGATCGCTTCGGTCGCCATGAGGTTCCTCGTCGTGTCAAACGGCGGCGGCGATGCGTGGCCGCTTCGTCTCCGTGATAGCGGCGCTGGCCGGGGGACTGGAAGGCAGGGCCACGAAGAAGGTGCTGCCTTCGCCGGCAACCGACTCCAACCAGATGCGGCCGCCGTGGCGTTCGACCACGCGGCGGATCAGGGCGAGGCCGATGCCTTCGCCCGTGGCGGCCTCGGGATGCAGCCGTTGAAAGGCCACGAACACCTTGGCCTGATGATCCTTCGGAATCCCCAGGCCGTTGTCTTTCACGTAGTACGTTCGCGTGCCCGGGGAATCGGCAATTTCCGCGCCGTCCTTGACTCCCACTTCAATTTTACCGGGCCGCTTCGGGTCCAGGTAATTCACGGCGTTGCCGATCAGGTTGGCGAAAATTTGCTCGACCGCCGCGGGGTCGGCCCAGGCCGTCGGCAGTTCGCGGAGGGCCACCTCCGCTCCCTTTTGGCCGAGCGAATTCTTGAGCGCCGTGACGACGCGGCCCACGGCGGCGCCGACGTCCACCGGCTGCATCCGATAGACGACCCGGCCGACGCGCGACAGGCGCAGCAGCGAGTCGATGATTTCCGCGAGCCGGCGGACGGCCGTCTGAATGAAGCGGATCGATTCCTGGGCATCGCGGTCGATCATGCCGATGCCGCGTTGCCGTACCGCTTCGGGCAACTCGTTGTCTTCGAGCAAGCCACGCAGGTCTTTGCAAACCATCGCCAATTCCTGGCTGAAACCCTGCAAGTTGACGAGCGGCGAGCGCAGATCGTGCGACACGCTGTAGACGAACATTTCGTTCTCGCGGTCCTTCTGCTCCAGGGATTTGGCCATGTCGTGAAAGACGCGGTCCAGCTGGCTGAGTTCGTCGCTTCCGGTCAGGGGAGAGGCCAGCGCTTGCCCCGCCGCCAGCTGCCGCGCGTTGTCGCTGAGGACGCGCAAGCGCCGGCCGATGCCGCTGCTGAAAGCGTGCAGAAGCAAAACGGTGCTGAGCAAAATAACGACCGTGCCACCCATGAGGGCGTACATCACGTTGGCGGACGATTGCTTCAGGCGTTCTTGCCGCTCGCCGTCGAGACATTGCTCTTCGACGAGGAATTGGTCGGTCAAAACTTGCAGGTCATGGAGCAGTCGATTGCCGCCCAACTTGCCGACGCGCCCCACGGCTTCCGCGCGCTGGCCCGTTTGGACTAATTCATTCGTGCCTCGCAACCACGCCAGGTTTTCTTCCACGCGACGGCCGATGACTTGTGCCTTTTCCTGCTGCGGAGGATTGTCTTGAACGAGATTTTGCAATTCCGCCAACTTGGCGGGAAGAGCAACCACCGTTTGCTGAAAGTCTTTCACGAAAGCCGCATCGCCGGTGATGACGTAACCCCGGGTGGCGGCATTCGCCTCAATGACCGAACGGACGATTAGCTGCGACTCGGCGATGACGTCCTTGGTGTGCAGCGCCCAGTGTTGCGCTTCTTCCTGAGCGGCGCGCGTTTTGAAGAGAAGCATTAGGAACAAGAGTTGCGCGGCGAAAGGGATGGCCACCAGGAAGAGGCCTTTTTTGAAGATGCTCAGGTTCGTGCCCATCCCGGTCTGTTCCTTTCCCATATAGGCTCGGGGAACGCTAGCGCGTCGCGTCGTCGATGCTTGCCGCTTCATCCTGTAGTTCTTGTCGCGCTTTTCGCTTGAGCCGAGTACGCCCCTCCGCCTCTTCGATGGAGTGCGAGTTCGTGAAGCATTCGTCGTTTTTGCTCAATTCGACGAGGGTGTTGTAGTGGCGATGGAGAAGTCGCACCTCGTCTTCCGAGAGATCCTCGACGTTGATGAGGCGATTGCTGGCACCCTCCATCGCCGCGACGATCTCGTTCAACTTGAGTTGAATGGCCTGCGAGTCCTTGTTCTGCGTGCGCTGAATCAAGAAGACCATCAGGAACGTGACGATCGTCGTCGAGGTATTGATGACCAGCTGCCAGGTATCGGAAAAGTGGAAGAACGGCCCGCTCAATACCCACGCGACAATAATAGCGAGGGCGAGCGCGAAGGCGCCGGAAGAACCCGTCCAGCCGGTGACGCCTTGGGCCATTCGTTCGAGCAGGCGAGCTTTGCGGACCATGATGGGAACTCCTACTTGGGGGCGGCTTGGCGGTTGCGTGCCCGAGTTTGCGCGCCCTTTCGCGCGGACGCCGAGCGCTGGGCGGCGCTACGGGACGCCGATGCCGCTCCCCCCTTTTTGCCGCCCTTCCTGGCGGGTGCCATGTTAGTAGCTTGGCCGCGGCCCGAGCCGCTCTTCTTGCCGCCGCCGGACGTGGCATTGACCCTGGCCCAGGCCCGGCTTTCCGCTACCTTCTCAGGGGTGCCGCGGTCTTCGTATCCTTCCGCGATGTGCTTGGCTTGCCGCTTTTGCTTATCGGTGTACTTGCTCTTATCGCCGCGTGGCATGGGAGAACTCCGGGTTGGGAGTATTTCCTCGGTTCGTATCGAAATCACATATTAGAGCAAGTAGCGTACCGTTTCGTGGTTTAAAAAAAGGGGTCGGGAGCAATCCCCTTCGGCAGATATTGGCGCCATGATTTAGTTCTAGTTCTACTGTAACCCTTCTACGTATCCGTCCGCCGCCGTCGGGGCGGCAGTGTCGCGGTGGCTTTGTGCCAGTGGTAAATCCGCGCCTCCTCGTTACGCCGCGCGACTTCTCTGATTTCCTCGGCAATCGCCGCCGCCGTCGGCTTCCGCTCCAACAGTCGCGTCCTGATTTTTCGCAGTTGCGGCATCGTGAGCGCCGGTGTTTTTTTTCCCGCTCGCCGTCGTTCCAGTTGCAGGAACCACAGCGCCAGCAGCGACAGAGTAATGTGATGGTGCCAGCCCAGCCAACCGCGCGCCTCGTATTGGCCCAGTCCCACCTTTCCTTTGCCCTCCTGGAACACTTGCTCGATGCGGTGCCGCGATCCCTCGCATCCGCCAGCGTCAGGTGCCTCATTGTCTTTTCGCGGCAGCATGGCTACTATCGTGCCGAACGGGATTGCTCCCGACCCCTTTTTGTGTTCGATGCGCGCGTACATCTGGATATTCTCCGCGTCTGCCCTCATGCTTCTGCCGGCCTTCGTACCTCCCCATGCACAAGGGCCGATGGGCCGACAAGCAGGTCGTGCCGGAAGAACACTACGATTTCGCCTGGGCCGGCACCAAGGTGAAGCCCGAGTACGGCGCCCAATGGTGGGTCCACCCGCGCCTCAAGGACGCGCCGAAAGACTTGGTGCAAACGTCCGGCCACCTGAACAACAGCGGCTACATCGTCCCCAGCCTCGACCTCGTCGTCGTCCGCCTCGGCGACGGCACCAAGCTCCCCAAGGGCTTCGAGCAGGAATTGATCAAGAAAGTATTGGCCGCGGTGAAATAAGGATCGAGCCGGCGAGCGAGAATTCCAGAGAAGCATGTCGGCCTTGTGCCCGCCTCCCGATGCGGTAGATTGAAGCATGGCGCCGTTCGCGTCGCCGCCGGAAGCGGACGAGCGGCCAAGCGGATCGAGCCGTCGAATACCACCGGGAGGCGTAGCTCAGCCGGTAGAGCAACGGACTTTTAATCTGCAGGTCGTGGATTTGAATCCGACCGCCCGCAACGACGTGCGACAAATCATAAAATCTTCCCTCATCCATCCCTCAACGAAAGCAAGCGTACAACTACTATGGCTGGCTTCATCCAACTCCACGATCCCGCTCACGCCCGTCAGCACCTCATTCGCGGCGAGCATGTCAGCGCCGTCGAAATCAGCAAGGCCGACGGCGTCGTCTCCGTCTTCCTGGTTGGTGGGCAAACGCTCAAGCTCACCCAGGAGGAAGCCAAGGAATTCCTGCACCACTTCCACAGGATTCACGGCACTGTCGCGCACCCCACCGCCTAACCTTTGCCTCGCAGCAGTTCCGGCATGGGCGGGACTTTCGACGGCCGCGTCGATCTGTCGCGTCATGATTATGTACCGCTTCGTCGTGCTGTAGGTCCGGTCCCGCATCAACTTCTGCAGGGCGGGACGGCCACCGATGCTCGAGAAACGCTGGTCGGCCGGACGAATGCCGTACGCGAGGCATCGAGGCAGTTGTGGGAATTGCACAAGGCAGCGCGGAAGTGGCAGCGGGACAGCCCATAAGCGATTGTTTATAACGTGAGACAATCGTGGGCCTGACCTCAGAAACAACGGCGATACGCTATGGAAACGGTGGACGGAAACCGGCTAATTCGTAGGACGCAGCGAACCTTAAAGGAGCAGAAAGACAGATATGTATCAGTCTCTGAATCTGCTTGTCTAGGTTCGAATCCTCGTTCCCCAGCTTCTTCCGACGCGAATTCGAAGCCTCAAATTTAGTGAAAGGGGCACTTGGGGAACGAATCCTCAAGTGCCCCTTCTTCTTTGCCTTTCCCTTACTCCTGCGCTGCCGGCAATGAAGCGGACGGACACGACGCATGATGGCCATTTTTATTGACGCCGACGCCTGCCCTGTCAAGGAGGAGGTCTATCGCGTCGCCCGCCGCTACGCCATGCCCGTCAAGGTGGTGGCCAACGCTCCCTTGCGCGTGCCGGCGGACGAGCGGGTGGAACTCGTGGTGCGCGTCGGCTTCGGCGCGGCCGACGACTGGATCGCCGAGCAGGCCGGGCCGCGCGACATCGTCATCACCGCGGACATCCCGCTGGCCGCGCGGTGCCTGGCGAAGGGAGCAAGTGTCCTCGACCCCAAAGGGCGCGAGTTCACCGAGAACGATATCGGCTCCGCGTTGGCCCTGCGCGGACTCATGGACGAACTCAGGCAAGGGGGCGTCGTGACCGGCGGACCGGCCGCGATGACGCCCAAGGACCGCTCGCGTTTCCTGTCAAAACTCGACGAGGCCGCCAACGCCGCGCGGCGCGCTCGCCGGCCGACGTGACGACATCCATCGTCCCATGCTTGGCCAATGAAGGGCGAGGGGTCTGGATGGAGGAAGGAAGAGGTGTCCGCGCAAGCCGTCGAGCATGACTCGAATCTTCAACGCGAACTCGGATACGGATGGTGGCCGGCTACTTTCCTTTGTGCCGCAACGTCGGCCGCTGCTTGCGCGGCTTGGCCAGTTCGGCGACGGCCAACAGCGAATCGCTCTTGTCCTCGACCGCCGTGAGATCGACCTCCACGAGGCTGGGGATGAATCCCTGTATCAAACGCGGCTTGGTCAACGCCTTGCCGTGGATGAGGACGAGGGGCCGATCGAGCAGCCCGTGGTCCAGATTGGCGAGCATGTCGAGCAGATGCCGCGCCGTGAAGTACAGCGGTTCTTCTTCCTTGGCCACCTTCTAACCTCCGGGCAGGGGACGATGGGCGAACGCGAACGTCAGTTCCCTTTGAGCGAATTGAAGACCAGACCGCTCAATAATTTCGGGTAGAAGTACGTCGATTTCGGCGGCATCTTTTCGAGGTTACCGGCGATGTCCTCGACGTGCTTCATGCTCGCGGGCGGCACCAGGGCGGCCAGCTGGCATTGCTTGGCGGCTACCGCGTCGGTCACTTCCTTGAGGAGATGGACGTAGCGGCATTGCGGCTGGCCGCCCAACGCCTCGGGCACCAAACGACCCAGGAATAGAACGTGCAGCACGGCCACCGCTAGACCGCGCCACGCCGGACTATGGTCCTTCGCCAAGGTCTCCATGACGGCCTGGCCGCCAAAGCGGGCCGTTAGCCAGGTGTCGTCCGCGACCGTGCCGAAGCCGAGCAACTCCTGGCCGCCGTCCGCTTCGATATGGTCCCAGGCGTCGCGTGCCCCTTGCGCGCCCTTGCCGATGATGTCCACCTGGAAATGCGAACCGAGCAAGGCGCGGAGCCGGTCGGCCGTCAGGTCGGGGATGCCGCTCACTAATCGGTGCGTCGGCAAGATGACGAGGCCGGGATCGCTGATGCCGACGAGCATCATGAGAATGAAATTGGCCGCCGCCTCGTCGTCGCGCACCTCGCCGGCCTGCTTGCGTTCTTCCAGGTAGCGCAGGCCGGTTTCGTAGCGGTGATGGCCGTCGGCGATGAACACGGGCTTCGGCCCCATCGTCCCCGTCACGGCGCTTACCACTTGCTGATCGGTCACGGGCCAGAGTCGGCTAACGACGCCCAGATGATCGGTGGCCTCCAACGGCAACGCCCGGCCGACGGCGCCGTCGAGGGCGCTTTGCACCGCGTTGTCGTCGTCGGGGAACAGGCCGAAGGTGGGACTGAGGTTCATGCCGGTGGCGCGGAACAATTTCAAGCGATCCGCCTTGGGGCCGGACAGCGTTTCCTCGTGCGGGTAGACGCGCCCCTGGCCGAACGGCTCCAGGCGAATCCGCGCCAGGAAACCCTTGCGCGTGAACCGCTGTCCCTCGATCTCGAAATCCTGATGGCAGACGTACAGGGCACGCGCCGAGTCCTGCGTGAGAATGCCTTCTTGCGTCCAATCGCGCAGCGCCTGCGCGGAGCGGGTGTAGCGATTGTCCCCTTCGTTATCCGCGGCCGATTCCTTGTTGAGGATCAGGCGAATGACGTTGTGCGGACTCTGGTCGTACAGCCGCTGCTGCAGGGCCGCGTCGATGACATCGTAGGGCGGCGCGATAACGTCGGAGAGAGCGCCGACGCGGCCTAGGTCGTAGCGATAAGCGCGGAAGGCGCGGATGTCGGCCATGATCGTCATTCCCTTCGATCGGCGTCGGCCGTCGGCAAGGGCCATCCGGTGGCGCTTGTTCGAGCGACGGCCAAACTCCTACTCTTTCTATGGGCGAGTTCGGCGTTTCCAACGGGGCCGACCATGAACGTAGACCACCAGCGCGAAGTGCTGCGCCGCAACCTGCGGGCCGTCGAGGAGCGCTTGCGGGCGGCTTGTACGCGCGCGGGCCGCAAGCGAGAGGAAATTACGCTAGTCGCCGTCACCAAGGCGGTGTCGGCCGAAACGGCGGCCCTGTGGCCCGGGCTGGGTGTCCTCGACCTCGGCGAGGGCCGGCCGCAAGAACTGTGGCACAAGGCAGCCCTTCTGCCGGCGGTTCGCTGGCACATGGTCGGCCACCTGCAGCGCAACAAGGTCGAGCGCACCTTGCCGCTGACGGCGCTGTGTCATTCGGTGGATAGCGCGCGACTCGCGCAGGCAGTGGACGCTGAAGCGATGAAGGCGGGCCGCGTCGCCGAAGTGTTTCTGGAGGTCAACGTCAGCCGCGAGGCGAGCAAACACGGCTTCGCGCCGGAGGAGATGGCTTGTCTGGGCGATTCCATCAACGCATTAAAGAATGTTCATATATCGGGATTGATGACCATGGCGCCCGAGGGTGTCGATGCCCGGCCGACGTTCGCCGGTCTGCGCGAACTCCGCGATCGGCTGTTGCGCGAGTGGGGGCGTCCCTTGCCGCATTTGTCGATGGGCATGAGCGACGATTTCGAGACGGCGGTCGAGGAAGGGGCTACTCACGTGCGCGTCGGCAGCGTGTTGCACGAGGGCATCGATTAGCGACGCTTCGGAGAAGCGTGTTTCGGAACGCTTCTCCGAAGTCAACGTGAACTCGCGTTCAGCCGAAGCGCATGAAAACAAGCGTTTGCTTGGCGAGCGGGGGGCGTTAGCCCCCCGTGGATTCCACGGGAGGCTAACGCCCCCGCTCGCCAGGTTATTTATAGAGCAGCGTCGCTAACCGGGTTATATTTTACCCTTGGCCGCCGCGATGTACGCCTCGAAGTTGGCCACCGGCATGGCGCGGTCGCAACCGTGGCTCAGGTTGACGATGTGCCGCTGGCCGCCGCCTGCCGCTAGACATTTTCGAGTCGCAGCCGTCACTTGCTCCGGCTTGCCGTCGCGCAATAACGCTTCATCGACATTGCCTTGAAACACGAGATGAGGATAGGTCCGCCGCGCCGCCGCCAGATCGTGGCAAACGCCCAGGCTCAGCACGTCGGCGCCCGAGCGCGCCATCCGATCCAGATAGGGACCTTCTTTGACGAAAAGGATGCGCGGCACGGAAGCGACTGCCCCGAAGACCGCCTCGTGATACTTTTGCGCCCAGTTCTGATATTCTTCTGGCCCGAGCATTCCGGCCCAGGAATCGAAGAGTTGATAGAGCGCCGCCCCTTCGTGGACCAGCGTGTTCAGGAAATGAATAGTGGCGCGCGTCAGCCGGTCGAGCAGGCCATGCCATACCGCCGGCTGTTCGGCGGCAAAGCGGCGCGTGGCGGCCATGTCCTTGCCCGTGCCGATGCAATAGGTCGCCAGCGTGAACGGCGCCCCGGCGAAGACGATCACCGGCAAGTCGCCGCGCAGTTCCTCGCGGACGACGCGCAGCAGCTGGCGGATGTGATTGAAACGCTCGGGGTCCGGCTCGGGATCGAGGCGGTCCAGGTCGGCCAGCGTGCGGATCGGCCAGTCGGGGACCGGGCCGAGCGATGGCTTCAGCGCGAACGGCTGCCCCATCGCCACGGCCAACGTCGTGATATCGTAGAACAAAATGATGCCATCGACTCCGAAGCGGCGCGGCAACAGCGACGCCTTGGCCGATAGTTCCACGTTCTCCGAGAACTCGTAAAACGAGAGGCCGGAGCGAACGCGATTAAACTCCGGGTCCCAGCGGCCGGCCTGGCGCATGGCCCAGACGGGCGGCCGTTCGACGCTTTCGCCGCGCGCCGCCCGGACCAGAAGCGGCGCCTGTGTGCGAGGGGATGACAAGGGTGTTTCTCCGGCGGATACAGGCGGGAGGTCGGTCATGGTATTGGCCGCGTGCCGACGTAGAGCGTGGCGATGCCGAACGTGAACGGCACCCAATGCACGTCGATCAAGCCTTGTTGGCGAAGCCGTTCCGCCAGCGCCTCGCCGTCGGGAAATTCCATCACGCTGGCCGGCAGGTAACTATAAGCGCTGTCCCGGCTGCGCGACAGAGCCTGCCCGATCGACGGCAGAATTCGGCGAAAGTAAAAGCGATAGATGCCGCCGAAGAACCAGTTGCGCGGCTTGGAGAACTCGAGAATGGCGACCCGGCCGCCCGGTTGCGTGACGCGCACCATCTCGGCGAGGCCGCGGTCGGTATCGGTCACGTTGCGCAGCCCGAAGGCCACGCTGGTAATCTGAAACGTGGCATCGGCGAAAGGCAAGCGCTGCGCGTCGGCTTCGATGAAGCGTACCGTGTCGGTAAGGCGGCGCCTGGCTGTCTTGATCTCCGCGATGCGCAGCATTTCGTGACAAAAATCGGCGCCGACGATGGCCGTCTTTCCCTCGGTAACCTTGCGATACGCGAGCGCCAGGTCGCCCGTGCCGGTGCATAAATCGAGGATCGGCGTCGTTCCGCGCGGCGGCACCATCTGCGTCGTCCGCCAGCGCCAGTAGCGGTCGATATTCAGGCTGAGAAGGTGGTTGAGCAGGTCGTAGCTCGGCGCGATCGCGTTGAACATGCCGCGAATGCGCGCCTCGCGTTTGTCGAGAAGAGATTCCGTCACGGAGACACCCAGCTTCGGAGAATGACCGAACCGCAAGGACATGTATAGTCTATCAAGCAACGCGACGACCGCGAGGAGCGATGCTGCATCCCTTTCAAGGATCCCTGCCCATGCTCAGCGCCGAAGGCTGCCGACAACGCCGGCTCCGCTTGTGGCGACAACTCGACCCGCCGCCCGACAGCGATTATTTGCTGCTCACCGACCCGCTGCACCTGATGTACCTGGCCAACTTCTGGGTCGATCCCTTCAGCCTGGGGGCCGGCTTTCGCGGCTATCTCCTGGTTCGCAAGGACGGCGGCGCCAAGCTGATTTGCGACGACCGCCTCGCTTCCTTCGCGGAGTTAGCACACGTCGAGGAGCGCCGCGTCGTCGCCTGGTACGACGGCCAATTGCCGGCGCACGGGCCGCGCCAGCTGGCGCCGCTCGCCGAAGGAAATCCGCTCGCGGCTGGACTGCGCATCCACGACCGCATCGGCGATCCGTATGCACCGACCGTCATCGACGCGCTCGCGGCCATGCGCCGGCGCAAGGACGCCGACGAAATCGCCCTGCTGCGCCACTGCATGAAAGCCGGCGAAGCGGGTCACGCCTGGGCGCGGACCAACGTCCGACCTGGCCTGAGCGAACTGGAAGTGTACGCCGGCATCAGTCAGGCCTGCACTCTCGAAGCGGGACAGCCAGTAATCGTCTACGGCGACTTCGCGGTCTCGCCGGGGCCGGAGCGCAAGGGCGGCCCGGCGACGCGGCGCGTCCTCCAATTGGGCGACATGCTTATCCTCGATTTCTCCGTGGTCATCGGCGGATATCGGAGCGACTTCACGAATACCCTGGTGGTTGGCAAGGAGCCGACGGCCGACCAGCGCCGCCTGTTCGATCTGTGTTCCGAAGCGATGGAGGCGGGCGAAGGTCAGCTGCGCGCGGGGGCGGCGTGCCTGGGCGTATACGGCGCCGTCAACGGCGTCTTCGCGCGGGCGGAATTGGCCGATCGCTTCGGTCATCACGCCGGTCACGGCCTCGGCCTGTCGCATCCCGAGGCGCCCTTCTTCGTCGCCCACGCCAACGAAACCTTGGTCGAAAACGATGTGGTAACATTGGAACCCGGCCTGTACGTCCCCAACGTCGGCGGCCTGCGCATCGAACACAATTATCTCGTCAAAGCGCATGGTTTCGAGCGCCTCAGCAACCACGCGATTACCCTGGGTTAGATATGCCGCGCCTATCGATGAAAGCCTTTGGCCGCGTCGTCGTCCGCGTGATGGAGTCGTTGCCCGATTCCATCAAACCTTACCTCGAAAACGTGGTCGTGGACGTGGAGGACGAACCCGACGAGGAAATCGAGGCCGGCGGCGGCGCCTATGGCCTGTTCGAGCCAATCGGCCTGCCCAGCGACGCGAGCGGCGACGCCATCGACTTGACCTCCATGCCGTATCGCATCGTCATCTACAAGCGCCCTTTGGAGGAAGACTTCCCCGAGCGCCGCGAACTCATGACCGAAATCCGCCGCACCGTCATCCACGAAATCGCCCATCACTTCGGCATCACCGACCGCGACATCGACCGCGATCCGAGCCTGGAAGACGGCCCGTGGCGGCGCGAAGATTGACGACAGCCCAACGGACCTATGGACAACTTACGGGATGGCTGGCCGCCATATACCCAACTGTCTGGCAGGAGGTGATAGGCATGGCTGCTACTGAGGAAAATCGCTTCGAGAAATTCGACTTCGAGGGAATGCTGGATCGCGTCGGCATCCAGAATTTCGTCGATCAGGTGAGTGCGAAATGGATCATCGAGGCGTTCGGGCCGGATCGGGTCATACCTGCGATGGTAAGCGATGCTTTTATCAATGCCCTGACCCCGAACAGCGCGAGGAGTTGATACGCCGTTTGCAATAACCGTTCCGCCAGGGGAATCCCTATAGGGCCACCGCTGCCCTCATATTCATTCGTCCTAGGGCGAAAGGTGCTTGATCGCTTCGGGCGCGATGCGCAGAACTTGCCCGTTCGTCAGCTGCAATTCGATGTCGTCGAAGTTCATATCGAGCAACCGCCCGGTATGTTTGGCGTTGTGACAGGCCACCGTCACCACTTTGCCGAGCAGGCCGAGGCGCCATTTCCAGCAGGCTTCGAGGGTGTTGCGATCCCCGAGACGAAGGCGGTCGTACTCCGCGTCCAATTGTAAGATTAGCCGGCGCGCTACTTCGTCCCTGTCGAAGGCGTGCCCGGCGACCAGGGCCAGCGAACCGGCTTGCTCCAGGCCATCTCCCGAAAATTCCTGTTGCTTGACGTTCAAGCCGATACCGGCGACGGTGAACAAACCGTCGTTCCGCGTTCCACGTTCCACGTTCCGCGTTTCGATGAGAATGCCGCAGACCTTGCGGCCACGAATTAACACGTCGTTAGGCCACTTGATCTTCGCTTGCAGATTGGCGACCTGGCGAATGTTTTCGCAGACGGCGACGGCAGCCCAGGCGGTAAGGATTGCGGCCCGGCGCAACTCCGGCGGCGGAAAGAGCAGCACGGAGAGCAGGACGCCGGCGCCGGGCGGACACTGCCAGCGACGGCCGTGCTGCCCCCGTCCCGCGGTCTGCTCGTCGGCGAGAACGACCAGGCCATCGTTGGCCGGGTCGTTGGCGAGCATGGCCGCGATATCGTTGGTGCTATCGACACGACCGTAGACGAGGACGCGCTTGCCGATGTGTCTCGTATCCAGATGCCATTCGTCGCGCGGTGTCATGCCGTCATCCAGGCAGATAATCGAGGCCAATGTCCAGCGCCGGCGCCGAGTGCGTCAACGCGCCGACGCTGATACGGTCAACGCCCGTTTCGGCGATGGCGCGTACCGTATCGAGGGTGACGCCGCCGCTGGCTTCCAACTGGACCATCGGCGCGGCCGCGTTGCGCCGGCCGACCGCCTGACGCAGCATGTCCAGGCTCATGTTGTCGAGCAAAACGATATCCGGCCGCGATTCCAGGGCTGCTTCCAGCTGATCGAGATCGTCCACCTCGACCTCGACGAAAACTCCTTCGGGCGCGGCGGCGCGCGACAACTCGACTGCTTTGCGTATGGCCGCGCGTCCGCCGCCGAGCGCCGCCAGGTGATTGTCCTTGATGAGAATGCCATCGAAGAGGCCAACGCGATGGTTCTTGCCGCCGCCGCAACGGACGGCGTACTTTTCGAGAAGGCGCCAACCGGGGGTCGTCTTGCGCGTGTCGAAAATCTCGGCATGCGTGCCGGCGATGGCATCGACGTATTTGCGCGTCAGGGTGGCGATGCCGCTGAGGTGTTGAAGAAAGTTCAGGGCGGTGCGCTCGACGAGAAGCACGGTCCACAGCGATCCAGTCATAATCGCGAGTTGGTCGCCGGGTCGAACATGCACCCCATCTTCAGATAACGGTTGAAAGTCGTCTTCCGGTGTGAGCGGTTTGAAGTTGGCGAACACGCTCAATGCCGCCGGCAAGCCCGCCACGATGCCGTCACTTCGCGCGACGAAAGCGGCTCTTCCCACAAGCTCCCGAGGAATAGTCGCTTGGCTCGTGAGATCGCCGACGCCGTTTAGATCTTCTTCCAGTGCCAGCTTTCTGAATAGCTTCAGGGAATTAAGTTCAGCTTCACTCAAGATCATGATTGGAAACACTCCACCCTGTCTGAATCTCGGTGTTTGGCGTCACGTTGGACAAAGGAATCTGTGGCCGCGCGAAACGGCAAGCCATGAGGGAGTTGATTGACTCTTAGCACGCTGTAATCGATCAAGTTTTTCTCACTTCCCTTCAAAGCTGATGCACGATCACTTCCGAGTGGGTTAACGCCTTGTCAATCAGAATGCGAAAAACGTGGGACGGCCGCCTCGATTTCGTATTGTCGCAGAAGTAAAATCCGTCGGGTTCGAGTTCGACCTGGTAGTCGAGCCATTCCGATGCCGAGCCTTCCGTTTC
>JBBSES010000017.1:0-17845 GCA_038239465.1 Gemmatales bacterium | reverse complement strand
GCGCCGACCAACGTGAGGAGCGTCGTTTTGCCCGAGCCGGAGGGGCCGGTCATGATGACGATTTCGCCGGGGCGCATCTCGATGGTGATGCCGAACAGCACTTGCTTGCGGTTCTCGCCGTCGCCGTAATAGTGGTCGAGCGCGCGGACCGCGACGAAGGGGGGGCGTTCGTGCATCCCGGTCGGCTGGAGGCTGAGCGAGGACATCAGAACAACTCCGCGGGGTCGGCTTTCAGGGCCTTGCGCACGGCGAGTAAGCCGGCGGCCAGGCACATGACCAGGGTGAGGATGCCCACCAGCGCCACCCGGCCGGCGGTCAGGCGCAGCTGTATCAGAGTGACTTCTTCGAGTACATAGTAGAGTCCTAACGACACGACGAGGCCGGGCACGAAGCCGAGAAGGGCGAGATAGATCGCTTCCCAGCAGACGACCTTGACGACATAGCGATTGGGGTAGCCGATCGCCTTGAGGGTGGCGAAGCGCGGCAAATTGTCGGACACGTCGGTAAAGAGAATCTGGTAGCAAGTGAGGATGCCGACGAGGAAGCCGACGGCGAGGCCGAGGCTGAAGACCGCTCCGGTAGCCGTGCCGTTGGCCCAGTAATCGCGCTCGCGGCGATTCATCTCGGCGCGCGTGTAAATGCCGACATCGCCGGGCAAGGCGGCGGCCAGGGAGGAGGCGGCGGCGGCGGCATCGACGCCGTGCGCGAGCCGCAGCAATCCGAGGTCCACCTCGCCGGGGTCGGAGCGCGGGAAATACCGGAAATAGTTGAAGTCGCTCGTAATCAGGTTGCCTTCAAAGTAAAAGCAGGCGCCCAGGTCGAAGCGCTCGATGATAGTTACGCGGCGACCATTCAATTCGGACAACGTACCCGGCTGCACATCCGGGAAGAACTCCCGCGAACGGGCGTCGATTAAGGCGACATCCTCCCGCAGTAGATCGCGCGCATGCCGTTGCACGACGGGCAGCCGAAAGACGGCATCCTTGGGATTGAAGGCCAGCACGCGCAGCCTCGCTTGCCGGCCGTTCGCCGGATCGCGCAAGGAAGCCGACATCCCCTCGATGTACAGCGGCACGGCCTCTCTCACACCGGGCACGTCCAGCGCGTGGTAGAGCCGGCGCCGCGGAAAGCGCTGATTGATGACGACCGTATAACGCGATTGACTGACTACGAACAGGTCGGCGTCGAGGTAGTCGAACAACCGAGTCTGACTATCGAAGACGCCATTGAGAAAGCCCAGCTGCGAGAACATGAGGAGGACCGCGAAGGCGATGCGGCCCAGCGCCAACAGCAGGCGCGGCCGCCGCTCGCTGAGGATCAACCAGGCCAGGGGAATGCGCGCGCGGCCGAGCATCGTTAGAAGAGGTCCGCAGGGTCGGCGGTGCGCAGCTTGCGAAGCACGAGCGCCGTCGCCAGCGCTCCCATGACCGCCGTGAGTACGATCACCAGTCCGAGCCGATTCGCGGTCATGCTCGCCGGCACTTTCGCGGTTTCGCGCAGCAGCCAGTAAAAGCCCAGGGCGAGCAAGAAAGCCGGCGCCAGGCCGATGCCGATCATCAGCGCGGCCTGCTGCAGAACCAGGCGATTCAGATAGCCGTCCGTGTAGCCGATCGCTTTTAACGTGGCGTATTCGATGCGGCGGTTGCCGGCTTCGGCGCTCAATACCTGATAGAGCGTGACGGCGCCGACGACGAAACTGAGCCACACGCCCACGCTGAACATGATGCCGATCGGCTTGACTTTGACGAAGAAATCTTGGTCGATCTTCTCCATGTCCGGGCGCGCCAGCACCATGACCTCCGGCCCCAGCGCGGCCCGCAGGCGCTCGACGGCCGCGTCTCGGTCGGTGCCGGGTACGAGGCGCACCAGCCCAACGCTCGGCTTGTCCAGCGAGCGGCCCTCAAGGGAGCGCACGAAAGTCAAGTCGCTGACGATCAGCGAGCCGTCGCCGAGGAAGCCGCTGCCCAGGCGATAGACGCCGACGGTGCGCAGCCGGCGACGGTCCAACTCGGCATGCAAGCCGGTCTGCATCGGCCCCACCTGTGGCCGCGATTCGGTGTCGATGAGCGCCGTGTCTTCCTCGTGCAGCATGAGGACTTGTTGGTTCAAGGTCTCGGAAACGAAGGGACGGTACTCTGGATCGACGCCCAGCGTGGCCACCTCGATGGGCAAGCCGTTGACCGGGTTGCGGTAGGAAGCGATGGCCGCGTGCAGCGGCACGACGGCCGCCACTCCCTCGACCATGCCTGCCTGCTTCAAACGGCCGCGCGCGATCCAATCCGCTTGCGTGAGACGTTGGTAGCGCGGCGACAACAACGCGATATCGAAGGCGAAGGCGTCATGCAGCAGCGTCGCGTTCTTGCCGACCGCCGCCTGGATGCCCATCTGCATGAACATCAGGAAAACGGCGAAGGTCACGCCGCCCACCGCGACGATGGCCTGCAACTTCTTTTCCATCAAGTTGTGCCAGGCGAGAAAGATTCGCATCGCGGTGCGGTAGTCTCCGGCGAAGGATTCCGGCGAAGCCGACGCTGGCTCGCCGGGGGACGAATAAACGTCCCATAAGACTCATGAAACCGGAGAGTATTTCCCTTTAAGATCGCGTGAAGAGCCGTATTGCCAATTGCGAGGATATTGTGACATGGTGTATTTACCCCAAGGGGGTTGCATCACATAGCCCAGGGTTGCCGCGCGGCGGCTACTCTGGGTCACGGCGACACCCACCCACCTACCCCATAGGGGTTGCACATCGGCCCATGCCGTTTCCGGCTGTCCCGCGAACCGCGGCCGATGCAACGCTTTCAGCCTTGGTCGCTGGGGTGCCTTGTTACCCAGGGTAGCCACTGCGCGGCAACCCTGGGCTATGTCACTTCCACCCCGTTGGGGTGGAGGAGTATAGGACTATCTGTTGCGGTGTTTGCGCAGTTGCCGACAGTTCCATGGCGCGGGTTGGTGAACTCTCCTCTTCTCCAATCTTGGCGAGCGTCGAGCAAAATCACATTCCGCCGCTTCCCTCACCTCTGGCGTTGAAAGAGCGTCTGCCGCAACTGATCCTTGAACGATTGCATGGCGTCGAGGACGGCCAGGAAATCCGCCTTGCCGAGGCTGAAGACTTCGACGTCGGTCGTCGCGCGGACGGTGGCGTTGCGCGGGTTATCCGTGAGCAGCGCTTGTTCGCCGAAGAAATCCCCCTCGCCCATCGTGTCGAAGGCGACGCCGGTCGCCGACAGGACCTCGACGCCGCCCGCGCGCAGGATGTAAAAGCGGTCGCCCCGGTCGCCGGCCCGAATAACGACGGCGCCAGTGGGGTAACGCTCGCGGATCATCTTCCGCGCTATCTCGGCCAGGCCGTAAACGCTCTGGCCGGCGAACACCGGGCAACGGCGCAGGAATTCGCAGATCTGCAGCGATTCCTCGACCGGCGTATCGGAGACGATGCGGCCGTCCACCATGTTGACGAGGCGGTCGGCCACGTCGAGGATGCGGTTGTCATGCGACACTAAAAGGACGGCGCTGCCCTGCTCCCGCGCCCGGTCGCCCAGCAGTTCCACGACGCGCATGCCGGCGTCCTTATCCAGGGACGCGGTCGGCTCGTCGGCCAAGATCAGCTTCGGTTCGTGAACAAGGGCACGGGCGACAGCGACCCGTTGCTTCTGCCCCAGCGACAGGGCCGCGGGCAGGTAGGTCGCTCGGTCGGCGAGGCCCACCCGTTCGAGCGCTTCCAGGCTGCGGCGCCGTTTCTCCGCCGACGACAACGGCGTCAATTCCAGCGCCATTTGCACGTTGCGACAGGCCGTGAGCGCGGGAAACAGGTTATGCGCCTGGAAGACGAAACCGACCTCGCGGCGCACGCGCACCAGATCGCGCGCTCCGAGGCCAACCAGATCTCGCCCCAGGACGCGCAAGCTCCCTGTCTTCGCCGCGCGGAGCGCTCCGATGAGGGTGAGGAAGGTCGTCTTGCCCGACCCGGAAGGGCCCGTGAGGATGGCGAATTCCCCCGGTTGCAAATCGAGGGACACGTCGCGCAATACCTCCTTCCCCTCGTCCACGTCCCCGAAGGCGAACGACACGCCGTGTGCCGCTACCAGGGGAGGCACGGTCGTGGAGACGCCATTGGCGGAGCCGAGGAACATCAGAATAGCTCCGCCGGGTCGGCGCGCAGCGCTTTGCGGAGTGCCGCCATGCCAGCGACCAGACTCATGGCCAGGGTGAGGCCGCCCACCACCAAAGCCGACTCCAGGCTCGTGTCGATGCGCAACCCCGTTTCGGCGCGCAACAGGCCGTAAATGACGAAGCTAGCGGCCAGGCCGATCGTGAATCCCGCCACTCCCAGGATGAGGGCCTTCGCCAACACGATCCGCGCGAGCGCCACGTCGTGGAAGCCCATCGCGCGCAGCGTGGCGAATTGCGGCAGGTGGTCGCGCACGCCCGAGAACAGAATTTGGTAGCAGGTGATCAACCCCACCAGAAAGCCGACCGCCACGCCGATGCGAAAGATAATGCCCGTCGGCGTGATCCTCGCCCAGTAAGCCTCTTCACGACGCACCATGTCCTCGCGCGTGAAGACCTGGACATCCGGTGGCAGGGCTTCGTTCAGACGGCGACATACCTCCGTGGCGTCCGCCCCTTTTTCGACGCGCAGCACGCCGAGCGACACGTCGCCGGCGCGGGCTTCCGGGAAGTGGCGCAGCAGGTTCGTATGGCTCATGACCACATTGCCGTCGTAGCGGAAGTCGGGGCCGAGCGTGAAAAGCGCCGCGACGCGAAGGCGGCGACGGTTCAACTCCGTCGCGGTGCCCACCTCGATGGCGCCGAGGTGGCCTCGAGAGCGCGCGTCGAACGCGGCGCATTCCGCCCCCTCCAGGAGGTGCCGGCAGCCTTCGATTTCCGCGTGGGCGAAGACCGGGTCGCGCGGGTCGAAACCCAGGACGCGCACGGGCGCTTCGTGGCCGCTGACGGGGTTTTTCCAGGCCGAGGCCTCCTCGCGGACAACCAGCGGGTAGGCGGCCGTCACTCCCGGCACTGTCAGTGCCTGGTAGAGGCGGCGACGCGGAAACTCCTGTTCCATGGTCAGACTCGCGCGCAGCGGGCTAACTATGACGAGGTCGGCGTTCAAGGAGCGCAGCAACGCCGTCTGGCTATCGTAAACGCCGGTGAGGAAGCCGCGCTGCGTGAACATGACGACGACCGCGAAGGCGATGCGCGCGACGGCCAGCAGGAATCGGCCCCGGTGGTGCGCCAGTAATAACCAGGCCAGGGGTGCGTCCCAAGGATTCGCGGTCATGGGAATAGGTCCGCGGGGTTCACCCGGTGAATGCGACGCAGCACGAGCGCGGCCGCCGATGTACTCATGCCCAGCGTCAGCGCGATGATCGTCCCTACTAGCCCAGGCGTCATCCGCATCGGCAGTTGGGCCAGGTCGCGCAACATCTGAAACAACCCGAGCGCCAGGACGAACGCCGGCGCGAAAGCGCATCCCGTGAGCAGCATGGCCTGCAGAACCAGCGTTCGATACAGGCTGTAGTTCGTGAAGCCGAGTGCCTTGAACGTGGCGAATTCCAGTTGCCGATTCGCCGTTTCCGCTTCGAGGACCTGATAGAAAGTCACCGCCCCCACCGCGAAGCCGATGCCGAGGCCCAGCGTGAATAAAATGCCGACCGGCCGAACGCCGAGAAGGTAGCGGCGCTCGCGGCGCTCGAAACGGTCGCGCGTCATGACGCCCACCGACGGACCAAGCATTTGCCCCAGCCGCTCTTCCGCTTCGTCAAGACGGACGCCGGGTCTCAGCTTGACGAGTCCCAGAGCCACGCGCTCGGCCGACGCACCGGGCACGATTTTGACGAAGGTACGGTCGCTCAGGAGCAGCGTGCCGTTGCCGATCAGGCCGGTGCCCGCTTCATAGTTGCCGATAATGGTGAGGCGCCGGCCGGCCAGTTCAGTAACGGTCCCCGGCACGCGCGGCCCGCATTCCGGCCGCGATTGGCGATCCATCAGGGCCGTATCTTCGATGGTGAGACCGCCCACCAGAGAATTAAGCTCGTCGTTCAGGAAGGGGCGATCCGCCGGATCGATGGCGATTGCGGTTATCCCCGTCTGATCCTGACTATCCACGTTACGCAGCCGACCTGACCCCGCGTATACCGGCACGACCGAGGCCACTCCCTCCACGCCGCGCGCCTGGTAGACGCGCGGCCTCGGGAGCGAGCCAGGCTGCAGAATGAACTGGTAGTGAGGCGAAAAGAGTATCAGGTCGAAATCGAGTTGCGAGGTAATCAGCGTGGCGTTGCGCTCCGCCGCTCGGTAGATGCCCAGTTGCATGAACAACAGAAACACGGCGAACGACACGCCGGCCACGGCCGCCGCCGTCTGCACCTTGTTCTGAATGGTATTTCGCCAGGCCACGTAGGCTTCGATCATCGCGGCAATGCCCGCCTTTTATCGACGACCATTGCCGTTTGTGCCGCCGCCACGTCGATGACGATATCGACCTGCAAATACACGAAATGCCGCGCTAGCGAAGAATCGTCCAGGCGGATGCGTACCTCGACCACGCGCGAGTCGGTCTCCGCGCGGGGGTCCACGTTGAGCACATCGTTCTTGTAAATGCGCTGGCCGACGATCTCGACGGTGCCCGTCAACTCCTGGGCCAGCGCGGGGCTAGTCACGGTCGCGCGCTGCCCGGCGCGCAGGAAGCGGATGTCGGTTTCATACACCTCGGCGACGGCCATCATCTTGCCGGTCTCGCCCATCTGCAGCACCGGCTTGCTGGCGATGCGTTCGCCGGGATAGGTGAAGATACGCAAGACGTGCCCCGTCACCGGCGCCCGCAATTGCGTGCGTTCGAGACGGGCGTCGATGAGGGCCACGCGCTTGTCCAGGGAGTCGATCTGAATGGCGCGCTCGGCCTTGAGCAAGTTCGCCCTGGCGGTCGCCAGACGGGTTTCGGTTTCCAGCAGCGCCACGCCCTGGTCGGCTTGCAGGCGCGCCAGGTTAGCCTTGCCGACGTCCAACTGTTGCGTCATGCGGCTGACGGCGATCTCGTAGCGGTCGTATTCCTCGCGCGACGCCGAACTGGTGTTGCGCAAGGTCTTCGAACGCGCGAAGTCGCGCCGCGCCTCTTCCAGTTGCGCTTCGTTTAACCGTACCGTCGCTTTCTGAGCCAGGATTTCATGGCAGACGACTTCCTTGACGCGGCGGACGGCCAGGTCGGCTTCCTCGATCAACGACTTGCCGCGCCGTGTCTCCGCCTCCAGCTGCTCGCGCGCTTCTTTCAACTGGCTCTCGGCGTGCTTCTTCTCCGCCGCCAGTTCCGGGTGTGCCTCGGTCGTTGCCAAGAGATCGCCTTCCTTGACCAGCTGCCCTTCGACGATCAGGAGCTTGTCGATGCGCGTGCCCTCGCCGGCGCTGACGTTGACGACGCCGCGGCCCGGTTCCAGACGCCCCAGGCACTGCACGGTCTTGCGGTCGCCTGCCGGCGCGCGACGGGCGGGCGGCGTGAACGTGGTTGATGGCGAGGCGGCGCTTGAAAAGAGGAATGGCGGCTTGAGGAACGCGGACCCCAGCCCGCCCAGGACCAGAAAGCCAACGACTAAACCGATGGTGTACTTGCTGCGCCATTGCGGCATGACGGACATCCTCGTGATCCAAGGTGGGGGCTACGGAGAGGATGTCTTAATGTGTCACAAGGTTGATGAGCGCTGTGTGAATGTTTGGCGAAGATAGGCGTCCCCGACGAGCGGGGTCAGGGTTGTGGCCTCTCTCCCCGCGCGGTAGACTGTCGAATAAGATTGGCGGCGCGGCCGTCTGTTTCTGGGTGGGACGACGTCCCACTGGAAAGTGGCCGACCTGCCGGGAAAGCGCCGCGCGGTTCGCAACCGTAGCGGGCCAATCCTCCCTCCGCACCGAAGCGACGTCACCATGACTACCGCCAGTGCCCTCAGCCCCTTGCCGGCTTATAGCGACGACGAATTGCTGGCTCGTTTCGCCGCCGGCCAGCGCGACGCGCTCGACGAGTTGTTCCGCCGTTATCGTCTCTTGGCGTTCCGCGTGGCCCATCGATTGCTCGGCAACGAGGCCGACGCCCTGGACGCCGTGCAGGAAGGATTCGTCAAGGTCTTGACGCACCTCGAAAGCTTTCAGGGGAGGAGTACCTTCAAGACCTGGCTGTTGCGCGTGGTGAGCAACGCGGCGCTCGACCTGGGCCGGTCGCGCGGCCGACGCGAGTCGCGCAGCCTCGACGTGTCCGAGACCGCCGATCAGGACTGGGCGCCGGCCAGCGGCTGCGACGATCCCTCACTGGGATTGGAACGCGCCGATTTGCGGCACCTGCTCGACCAGGCGCTATCGACTTTGCCCGAGTCGCAGCGGCGTACCTTCGTGCTGCACGCCGACGCCGAGTTGAGCTACCGCGAGGTGGCGGAAGTGATGGATATCTCGATCGGCACGGTGATGAGCCGATTGTATTATGCCCGGCAAAAGTTGCGGGCCTACCTGACACATCGGCTGTCGGCGGCGCTGTAGAGCCCGACCGAAAACTAACCGAGGGGCGACCCAACACATGCGCGGACACGACAACGCCGACGTGCCTACCCCGCAGCAACTCGCCGCGTACAGCGATGGGGAACTCGACCCGGCGGCACGCGCGCGCATCGCCGACTGGCTCGTCCATCATCCCGACCGCGCCGCCGACCTGGAAGCGCAGCGAGTGGCCGACCGTCTGTGCCGCGCCGTGCCCTTGCCCGAGCCGGCGCAACCCGCATGGGACGGCGTACTCAAACGCATCGACCAGAAAACGCAAATCATTCGCGCCGCGCGGCGTCCAGTGTCGCCGTGGGCGTTGTGGCCCGCTGTAGGCTTGGCCGCCGCCGTGCTCATCGCCGTGCTGCTGTGGTGGCCGACGGGCCAGCTGCCGCCCGTCGTCGTCGTGCCCGCGCCGGTCAAGGCGTGGGCCGTCGCCCGCGACGCCGATATCGATATCGTCAGCATCGAAGCCGCCGACGTTCGCCTCCTGGCCGTGGGCGAGCAGCCGTTCGTCGGCTTCGTCGTCCTGGCCGGCCCGAACGAGATCACCCTTGAAAAGATCGAGCCGGACGACCTCGACGGCATGTTGCCCAAGAAGGTCAATATGAACGAAGGCACTGGGACGCCGATGATCGTGGCCCCCCTGGCGCTGGCCCGCTCAGGCCCTTGACCCGGAGAAACGCCCGTGAAAGCGACCCACGCCACCCTTTGGTGCCTGCTCGGCGCGGCCGTTTCGCAGGCTGCCCCGGTAGCCGCCGGCGACGTGCGCGTCACCGTCGTCGCCATTCACGCCAGCGACCGCAACAAGGATATCGACGACGAACTCAAAGAGATCGCCGAGAAGGTTTCCAAGGTCGAGCCGACGCTGACCGGCTTCCGCAAGGGCCGCACCACGACCATCGCCATCCCGATCGGCGGCAAGGACAACTTCCCCCTCGTCGATGGCGAGGTGGCGACCGTCACCGTCGAGTCGCCCGACCGCAAGGATCCTGACAAGGTACGCCTGACGGTCAAGCCGCCCACCGTCGGCGCCATCACCTACAAGACGGCGACCGACCGCTTCTTCCCCATCGTCACGCGCTACACGACCAAGAACAACGAACGGCTCATCATCGCCGTCATGGTCGAACGCAAGTAATTCCCATCTTGTTTACGTTTCGCGTCCACCGCGCAGCCGCGCCCCCACGCCCGGCACGAAGCACACCAGCGCGAACGCCGCGTAACACAAAAGCACGCCATCCAGCGGCAACCGCGGCCCGCTCAGCGCCTCGGCGTGCGTCAGCACGTAAGGCAGCGGAATCCACATCAAAGCGAGAGAGGACGGCATCGCCTCGCGCCGCCAGGCATAGGTCCAGCGCCAGCCGAGAAGGCCGAGCGGCAGCAGCAGCAAACTCGCGGTCAGCAGGGCCGGATAGGGCGAGCGCGCCACGAGGTCGCCATCCCTGACTTCGCCGGGCCGATAAAGACGTTGTCGAGTGAACCATTCTTCTCCGAAGAGGAAGTACAAGCCGGCCCACAGGCGGCGGCGCACGGCGGCGACCGGGTCGCGGCGCAGTTCCTGGAACGTCGGCTCGGCCAGGGCGCGGTAGCGCTCGGATTGGCCCAGCGACGCCAGCCAGGCGGCCGTGGCGGTCGGCTCCTCATCGCGCGTCTCGGCCAGTGCCTCGACGAGAACGCGCTCGTCCAGCGGGCCACCGGTCGCTTGCGGATTGTTGCCCATCCACAGATGCAGATACGTTGAATTGACAACGGGATAGATATCGGCGAAGGCGTCGAAGTTACGCACGGTCCACGGCGCCAAACCCGTCACGAAGGCGAGCAAGGCGAGAAGCGCGGCCAGGGCGCCGCCGGGCAGCCGCCGGGCGCGGTGCAGGTACCAGAGCAGGGCGACGACGGCGAACGGCAGCAAAGCGGCGCGGACCAGGGGTAAAGCGGCCAGGGTGAGGCCATAGAGGAAACTGGTCAGCGGCCCGCCGACTTCGCCGCCGCGGCCGCCGAGCCACAGGACCGCCGCTAGCAGGAACGCGGCCAGGGTGCCGTCGTTGAAGGCGGCGATATCGATGATCCAGAAGGGATGCAGGGCACAGAAGAGGCCCGTCAACGTCGCCACCGTCGTGCTGCGGAACGCCCGCCGCGCGAACAGGAAATACAGCCCCGCCGTCAGCGTGCCCAGGACGCATTGCAGCCAGCGGACCAGCGGCCCTTCCTGCAGGGGGAGCTGTGCCAGCAGGCCCAGGAGCCAGGGATAGCCCGGCGCGACGTGGGCGGTGCGCTCCTCGACGCCGGCCAGAGGAGCGAGCGTGCCGAACCAGCGATGTTCCTTGAGATTGCCCGCCAGCGATTCTTGCTCGCGGAGGGGACCGGGATCGGCGGCCAGGGAAAGAACGCGCGACGGCTCCTGCACCAGGAACGGGCCGTCGCTGGTGGCGTCGTCGGCATGTTTGGCCAGGTAGCCGACGCGGGCGCCGGCGGCCGTCGCCAGGATGACCAACAGGAGGACGATATCGGCGAGACGGAAGCGCGCAGGCTCGGGCATGACCTCTCCGCGGAGAGAAAAGCGGGGAATGAATTGGCCTTATGATATGTCGCCGCGCGCGGCGCCGCCACCGGCCGCGACGCTTTCCGCCCTTGTCAGACCGCGCCGCGGCCGCTAGTTTACAACAAGAAACCAGCAATCTTTTTTCATAACGGACCCCGCGCGAACGACCCTTCCTCCACTGGTATCGCGCGCGGCTCCGGCCTATTGCCGCGAGGAGAAAACCCCATGGCACGCCGCATCCTCAATCGGAAGGACTTACGCGCCGACTTCGACGCCGCCGAAAGCCGCAAGCGCGACGAGGAGGCGGTCGAGACCGAGGAAGTCGAAGGCGAGGAAGACGAAGAAGAGGAAGAAGGCGAGGAAGGCGAAGCGGCCGACCCGGACGCCGAAGCCGGTGATGGCGACGAGGAAGGGGGCGACGAAGACGACGAGGATGCCCCCAAAAAGAAGAAGAAAAAGAAGGTCGTCGTCAAGGTAGTCAAGGTTAAAGCCAAGGCCAAGCCGCGCACGCGCACTCCGAAAGTCGTGCGCATGAAAGTGATCTGGGGCGTGTTCAACAACTCCAACCAACGGGTGGCGGTCTACGACTACCCCAAGCGCAAGGAAGCCGACGAACACGCCGCCAAGCTGACGGCTGACAAGAAGAACACCCACTTCGTGCAGCCGGTCAAGGAGCCGATCGAAGAGAAGAAGGAATGACGATCCGATCCGTTTACGTTTCGCGTGCTCCGCGCGGGCGCGAAACGTAGCCGGTCATTTCATCTTCGACATCAGCCGCGTCGCCGCCGCCTTTCGCTTCGGCAGCGACTGCACGAACGCCTGGATCATACGCGGCGTCACCTTGGGCACCGGCGAGTCGTGTTCGTCGGTCATCTGCCCCAAAATCTGCTCGATGCCGTTCTCCAGGGTGATGATCCCCAGCACCTTTTCCTGAGCGTCGCGGACGATGGCCAGCGGAAAGTGGGCCTGCCGCATGGCCCGCATGGCGTCCGGCAGAGGGTCCGTGACCAGGACGTAATTCGCCGGATACATCATCTCTTCCAGGGCCACCTGACCCGTCAGCGTGAAATGGCGATGTAGCTGCTTGGTATTGGCCACGCCGACGATATGTTCCCGCGAATGGTGGAAGACGGGCATCCGGGTATAGGTGCCCTTGGCGATCTGCTGAAGGATCATTTCCGGCTCGGTGCCGAATTGAATCATGCCGACTTTTTCGAGCGGCACCACGATTTCGGCCACGGTCCTTCCCGTGAAGCGGAGCATGTTGCCGATGAACTTGGCGTGATTGGCCGGCAGCACGCCCGCCTCGGCCGCGTCCTCGATGAGCGATGTCAATTCGCCGACGGAATACACGTCTTCCTCTTCGCTCCCCGCGCGATAGCCGATGCGGCGCAGGATCCATTCGCCCGTCCCGTCCATGACGCGGATCAGCGGCCGCGATAGCCAGGTGAAGAAAAGTAAGGGCCGGGCGATGAGCAGCGCCGTCCATTCACTGTTGCGCAGGCCGATTGTCTTGGGAATCAACTCGCCGAAGACCACGCTCAGGAAAGTGATGATGGTAAAGGTGAAAATCGCGGTCAGGGTGCGGAACGTCCCGATGTGCAGCGTCTCGAAGATCGCGTCGAAGAGCGGCTGCAGCAGGGCGGCGACGGCCGGTTCGCCGATCCAGCCGAGCAGGAGGCCGATCAAGACGGTGCCGAGTTGGGTAGCAGCCACGCAGCGGTCGAGGTCGTCCATGGCCGCCGCCACGGCATCGGCGCCGGCCGTCTTCTCGCGCTGCATCTCCTCGACGCGCGTCCGCCGCAGGGCTACGAGGGCGAATTGCGCCGCGACGAACAGAGCATTAATGGCGATCAGCACGGGCAACGAAACCAGGCCTCCCGCGATGGACAGCGCCGACGCTTGCGGTTCCACTTCGGCCAGCATGGGGTTCAAGCTCCGGGAGGTGTTTGGCGTGGGGTAGCGCGGGGGAGGGCCGAGCCAGACTTGTTTTATCGAGAAGGGCAGCGGCGGCAGGAGAAATAACGATGAAGATAATCAGCGCGGGCGGTCGTCCGCCACGCAGGCGGCGACATCCCAGATGGCAAGAGTGCCATCGAGGCTGGCGGAGACGATGCGCCGGCCGTCGGCGCTGATGCCGACCCCGCTAATCGCCCCGGTATGGCCGCGCAGGGCGAGCGACGCGCGGCCGGTCAAAGCGTCCCAAACGCGGACGACGCGGTCTTTGCCTCCCGAGACGATGCGCGTGCCATCGCCGCTGACGGCCACGGCCGTGACCGCTCCTGTATGTCCGCGCAATACGAGCGTTTGCCACGTCGCCAGGTCCCAGGCGCGCACGGATTGGTCGTGACTGCCGGTAACGACGCGCAAGCCGTCGGGCGTGATGCCGACGCACGAAACGAGATCGGCGTGTCCTTCGAGCGGCATGGCGTCTTGCATCGTGGCCTCATCGTGGACGACCGCCGTCGTCCGCTGGCACGAGACGAGACGTTGCCCGTCGCCGCTCAATGCCACGGCCGCGATTGCTCCCTCTTGCCCCCGGTGCGCCGTGCGCCGCTGGCCGTTGGCGGCGTCCCATATTTCGACGTTTGAGACGGCGTCGGCCGACACGACGCGCTGCCCGTCGGCGCGCAGCGCCACGGCGAGAACGGCCGCGGGATGTTCGTGGGAGTTGACGAGATGCCGCGCCGCCACGTCCCACGCCTGGGCGGTGCCATCGTGGCCGCCCGAGGCAATGCGCCGGCCGTCGGGCGCGATGGCCACGCAACTCACCGGGCCGACGTGGCCGCGATGCGTCATTTCCTCGCGCCCGCTGGCGGCATCGTAGACCGTGACGCGCCCCTCGTGATCTCCTGTAACGATGCGTCGGCCGTCCGCGCTGAGGGCGACACCGAGGATCGGCCCTCCCTTTCCCGCGACGAGCAAACAGCGGGCGCGGCAGAGGTCGCGCACGTACTCTTGTTCTTCGCTTTCCGGAAAGGAAGCATCGAGGAGGGTCGTCGCTCGGGCGATGTCATTGTCGCGGCACGCCTGCCGGGCCAGGTCCAGCTGGGCGGCATGGCGGCTCGCCTCCGCGCGCCATTGCCGTACTCGAATTTGGTTCGCCTCGTTGGCCAATTTTTCATTCCGCTCGGCGAGAAAAGCATACCCGTAGATGCCGACGCAGGCCAAAACCGCGACCGGCGCCGCCACGCGAACCCACTTCCTCCACGCCCGCGTGACCCCTGGGGCCGATTGCCAGGGGTAGACGAACTGGCCCCAGAACGTCTCGGGGAAGTGCGCCTCGCCCGTGCCGAAGGCGTCCGGCAATCGGCCCGCCGGCATGTAGAACGTGCCGCCCAGCAGATCGAGAACGGGGAACGTCGAGGCGAAGTTCTTGTCCAGTCCCTCCTCGCGCGTGGTGTGGTGCCAGCGATGAAAGACGGGACTGGCGAAGACGTAACGCAGCGGTCCAAAGGTCCAGTTCAAGTTGGCGTGGACCATCGCGCTATAGACGATGTTAAACGGTGCCAAAAGGACGAGCGCCTCGGGCTTGAAACCGAGCAGCAGCACGGCAACGTCGGCCAGGCTGAATGCGAGCAGGTTATTGACGGGATGAAAGCGCGCGGTGGCCGTCCAATCGAGTTCGGTCGGCGAATGATGCACGGCGTGGAAACGCCAGGCCAGCCGCGTATGAAAGGCGCGGTGAATAACGTAGAGCATAACGTCTTGCAAGACGAGGATAGCCAGGCACTGCAACCAGAGCGGCCACCCTCCCACCGGCAATGGCTGTGGATCGCGGCCGCCGAATAGTAGGGCCACGCCGAGGACGAGCATGACGGTGCGGACGACGCGGAGGAAGAGAGGGACGATCAGCCAGTAGACGAGGTCGGTGGCCGTGCCGCGGGGGTTCTTCCACCACGCCATGCCGGGATTGCAGGGCATCAGCCGCGTCAACAAACCGAAGACGACGCCGAAGCCCGCCAGCCATGCTAGCGTGGTCAGCCAGAATTCGCCGAAGTTCCACAACCAGTCCATGCGGCCATGCTTCCCGAGACGGGGACGACGCGACGCGCCTGGCTTGTAGCGAGCGCGGCCCCGCGGGAAAAGGTCATTTCGCTCCCTTGCGCTTGGCCAGCAACTTCTTGGCCCAGGCGGCGTCTTCCTTGGTCAGAGGCGGGTCGGACGGCCGGCGGTAGTCGCTTGACATATCGTAGGCGCCGTGCTCGTAGGCCGCGGCCAAAACGTCGCCGAGCGAAAGCGGCACGTCGGCGTCGTCGGGACGCAGCGGAATGCCGATGACCGGCAGCGGTTGCCGCACGCTCACGGGCCAGAATTGCGACGTGGATCGGCGTTCGTGGCGCGACACCAAAATGCGATAGTCGCACGACCGAAAAGCATTTTGATCGACCGACGGCAAGCCCGGGCGCAGCAAATCGATTTCCACCCAATGCACCTCGGACGCAAGCGTATCGCGTCGCTTTTCCAAGAAGCTGAGCCGGCCGCGCGCCCCGGCAATTTTGTTCGTCGGACTCAATACCTCGATGACGGTGACGAGCATTTTGGATCCGACCTCGCGAATCTCCAACCGGGCTTCCTTGATTTCATCGTCGATCAACAGGGCAATTTCCTGGTGTTGGCTAATTGCCAAAGCGGCGCCGGTGGAACTCGGACGTGGCGTTCTGGTTCCGCGTTTTTCGACGCGCAGGTCGGCAATGATCACCCTGCGGCCAGGATCGTCTTCGTCGGAAATGTAGACGCGAAGCTCTACGCGAGCCACATAGCGGGGGCGAAGGGAAGGATTCAGCATCTGTTGCATTTCACTGATGATCCGATGATGCACGTCCGGCCACAGATCGGGCGATTCTAGATAAGGGTCCATTCCGGGAAATGGCGACGGCATGGCGGCTTCTCCGTTGTGCGTCCGTCGGGCGGATCGCCAACCGTTGCACCGGAACGAGGTTGCGTCACGCTTCTTCGAAGCGTCACTAACCAACGCATCAACCATGTTTTATATCAATCCCGCACCTGATGATACACCTTCTTGAACTGCTCTTCCACCGCCGCGAACGCTTCCAAAACTCCCGGATCGAACTGCCCCTCGCAGCGTTCCAGCAGGCAGCGCACCGCCTCGTCATGAGAAAATGCCGCCTTGTGGAAACGCTTGCGGCGCAGGGCGTCGTACACGTCGGCCAGGGCGACGATGCGCGCCGCCGGAGGAATGGCATCGCCGCATAACCCGTCGGGGTAGCCGCCGCCGTCGTAACGCTCGTGGTGGTAGCGGACGATGACCGTCGCCGAGCCGAGGAAGGCGAGCGAGTCGCCGTACTCGCGGCCCAGCGCGTCCAACATGCTGGCGCCGATGAGCGTGTGCGTCTCCATCAGGGCGCGTTCCGATGGATCGAGCGGCCCCGGCTTGGCGAGCAGCGCATCGGGCAGACCGAGTTTGCCGATGTCGTGCAGCGGCACGCAGCGCACCACCATATCGAGAAATTGGGCGCTGGCGATGCCCGACCAGCGCGGCACCGTGGTCAAGTGATCGCCGACGATGCGGCAATACTTCTGCATGCGCAGGCAGTGGGCGGCGGTTTCGCCCTCGCGCTGTTCCGCCATCTTGGCCATGGCGAAGAGCAGGGCGTCGTGCGCCTGGCGCACGTCGCCGGCGCGGGCTTGCAGGCTGTCCTCCAGCTGCCGATTGGCCGTCAACAGATGGCGCGAAAGCAGGTCGGCACGGTCTTGCGCGTCCTTCAAACGCAGCAGGTGCTGCGCCTTGGCGGCGAGGTGGCGCAGGTCCAGCGGCAGGGCCATGCAGTCGTCGGCGCCGCAGGCCAGGGCGTCAGCCAGGTCGGTGCGGTCGCGGCGTTCGGTCATCAGAACGATTTTCAGATAGCGGCTGGGCGGGTGATCGCGCAGCTGGCGGCAAGCGTCCGACCCGGTGCCGTCGGGCAAGTGCTGCTTGAGCAACAGCAAGTCACAGGGACGGTCGCGGCTCATGCCGACGACGGATTGGCCGTCGGCCGCTTCCGACGTGACGCAGCCGAGCGGTTCCAGGACTCCCCGAACCGCCTTGCGCGTCGCCGGGTCGTCGTGGACGATCAACACCTTCCAGGCCTTATCGGCCGGCGTGGCGACCGGCACATGGCCCTCGGCGACCGGAGCCGCTTCGTAGATCGTGTAGGGCGAGCCGGCCGCGGCGGTGAAGCGCGTCAGCGCGTTCATGACCGTAATGGGCAATGCGGGCCGCTGCGCCGGGTCGCGCTCCATCATGCGATCGATCAGGGCATCGAGTTCCGGCGCCACGTCGGGGCGGAACTCGCGCAAGCGGCGCGGCCGGTCGCACTGCAAGGAACGCAGCGCGCGGGCCACGCTCTTTTCCTCGGGGAACGGCGGCTGCCCGGCCAGTACCCAAAAGAGGCTTGCCCCTAGCCCATACACGTCGGCCCGGCCATCCACCGCGGAGGCGTCGAGGCTCTGCTCCGGCGCCATGAATTCCAGGCTGCCGAGCAGACACGTCGGATCGGTGATCTGGCTGCAGAAGTGCCGCGCCAGGCCGAAATCCACCAGCTTGATTTGTCCGTCGCCCGTCAGCAGCATGTTCGACGGCTTCACGTCTCGATGAATCAGGTGATGGTCGTGCGCCTCTTGCAATCCGGCCGCCGCCAGCCGTATCCAGTGGCACGCCTGGGCGATGGTCAGAATGCCCTGGTCGATGACGTGCTGTTCCAGGTCGCCGCCGCCGACCAGTTCCATGACGAGGTAATGCAGGGCCGGCGCTCCGGGATGCGGTGGCGGCAGGCGGCCGGCGTC
>JBBSES010000016.1:0-17957 GCA_038239465.1 Gemmatales bacterium | reverse complement strand
GGCATGGAGAAGTGGGGGTAAGAGGAATCGGCCGGTTTTGGGCGGGGCCCCCACACGGGGCGCAAAACGTGGTTATTTAAACCCCACCAGCGACCCCCCCCCAGCCCCGGGTTGCGTCACCTCCCCCCGGGGCCCGCGCCCGCCCCCAAACCGGCCGATTCCTCTTACCCCCACTTCTCCATGCCTGACCTCGATTACCTCGTCATCGCCCCCCATCCCGATGACGCCGAGCTTGCCGTCGGCGGCACCATTCTTTTGCTCAAAGCGGAAGGGGCCAGCGTCGGCGTCCTCGACCTGACCGACGGCGAACCGACGCCGCACGGCAGCCCCGAGATTCGCCAGCGCGAGACCGCCGCGGCGACGCGCTTGCTCGACCTCGACTGGCGCGGCAACCTCGGACTGAGCAACCGGGTGTTGCAGCCGGGTCTGCAAGCGCGCGGGCTGTTGGCGGGCATGATCCGGCAGCTGCGGCCGCGCGTCCTGTTCGCGCCGTACTGGGAAGACGCCCACCCCGACCACGTCGCCGCCAGCGAACTGGTCGATGCGGCCCGCTTCTGGGCGAAGCTGACCAAGACCGACTTGCCTGGAGCGCCGCATTATCCCCAGCGCATCCTGTACTATTTCAGCGTCCACCTGCGATTGCACCCCAAGCCGTCCTTCGTGACCGACGTGACTGCGCACCACGAGACGAAGATGCGGGCGCTGGAGTGCTATCGCTCGCAGTTCATCGAGGGCCGGCCGACGACGGCGCCGACGTTTCTCGACGACCTGCGCGACCGCGGGCGGTACTGGGGTTGGACGATCGGCGCCGGCTTCGGCGAGCCGTTCGTCTGCCGCGAGGAGGTGGGATTGCGCGGCCTGCGCGACCTGGCCTGAGTCAAACAGGAGGGGCGGCGCCGACCTTGCGGGTCGCACCGCCGGGACAAACGGATCATTCTGGAAAAGGAGGTTTCCTGTCGCGCCTGGGCGGCGTGGATGGCCGATAACGCCCACATCGCCAACGACCGCGCGCACGCCACGACCACCTGGAGGTGCCTGGTGCGACAGGAGCTGAACATTCTCGCGCTCATCAAGGGCGCTGAGCGTTACGTGTTCGTGTACGACGATGACAGCCGGGAGACGTTGCTGGACGCCCTGCGCGACCGGGCGGCCGACCCGCGCTTCAGCTTCAACTGGTTCGACGCCGCCCTAATGACCGAGAAGGCGCGCGAGCAGGCCAAGAGCGCGAAGCCGACCTGCCGCCAGTGATCGGCCTTTCACCTTCGAGAACGCACCGTCATGGAAGCAGCGCTAGCCGAGTATCTGCGCCACCTGGCCGACGAGAAAAACGCCTCCGAGCATACCGTCAAGTCGTACCGCGAAGACCTGACGCAAGCGCTGGAGTTCCTGCGCGGCAAATTCGGCGGCCAGTCGCCGGAGCCGCGCCAGCTGACCGGCCGCGTCCTCCGCGCCTACCTGGCCTGGCTGCACGAACAGGGCTACGCCAAGACGACGGTGGCCCGGCGCGTGGCCTCGTTGCGCTCATTGTGCCGCTTCATGTGTCGGCAAGGGTCGCTAACGAGCAATCCGGCGGATGGCTTGCGCGGCCCGCGACAGGACAAGAACCTGCCGCACTTTTTGAGCGTGGCTGACATGCGCCGCCTGCTCGACGCGCCGCCCGCCGACGAGGCGTTCGGTCTCCGCGATCGCGCGATGCTCGAAACCCTCTACTCGGCCGGCCTGCGCGTGAGCGAGTTGACGGGGCTGAACGTCGATGACCTCGACCTCGATAGTGGCATCATCACCGTGCGCGGCAAAGGGAAACGCGAGCGCATCGCCATCCTGCACGAGAAGGCAATCGAGGTCGTCAAGAGTTGGTTGGCGCTGCGGCCGGCGCCGCGCGGCAAGGCGGCGCCGGCGGTGTTCCTCAACCAGCGCGGTGGGCGGCTTACTTCGCGCAGCGTCGGCCGGCTGCTGGAAAAGTACCTGGCGCAAGCCGGCCTCGACCCGCGCACCAGCCCGCACACGTTGCGGCACAGCTTCGCCACGCACCTGCTCGACAAGGGGGCCGACATCCGCGGCGTGCAGGAATTGTTGGGCCATCGCAGCCTGGCGACGACGCAGATTTACACGCATGTAACCACGACGCGGCTGCGCGAGACATACGAGAAGGCCCATCCGCGCGCTTCGTGACTGAGAAATCCTCGTTCCCAAGCTCCGGCTTGGGAACGAGAGCCGGAGCTTGGGAACGAGAGCCGGAGCTTGGGAACGAGAGTTTTGCGGAGCAACGTCGCTTACCGCGGGAGAAGTGTCATGCGCACGCGCGTTCGTCTGAGCTTGCTGTTCGTCGTCGCCGCGCTGGGCACTTCGCGGGCCGCGCCCGCGGCCGAGGTGCAGTGGCGCCACGACTACAACGCCGCGCGTCGGGAAGCCGAGGAGAAGGGCCGTCCCCTGTGCATCGACTTCGGCACCGAGAATTGTTTCTGGTGCAAACGGCTTGATGCCTCCACGTTCCGCGATCCGGCGGTCATCGCGCTTCTCAACGACAAATTCATACCGCTCAAGATCGACGCCGAGCGCGAGGCACAACTCGCCCAATCGCTGCGGATTCAGAGCTATCCGACCGTCGTGATGGCCTCCGGGGACGGCCGCATTCTGAATACCGTCGTCGGCTTCAAGGAGGCGCCGGAATTCAAGGAGGTCCTCGTCCGCAGCCTGGGCGCCCTGGCGCCGGCGCCGCCCGACGCCATGGCCCACGACTTCAAGGAAGCCACGAAAGCGATGACCGCCTCGGAGTACGCCAAGGCGGTGATGCTCCTCAAGGCGATGCTCGAGGACGGCAAGGACCGGCCGATCCAGCAAAAGGCGCGGCAAATGCTCCGCGATCTGGAGCAGCAGGCGGCGGGGCAGCTGGAACGCGCGAAACAAATGGAAGACCGTGGCCAGACCGCCGAAGCCGTGCATGGCCTGACGGATTTGATCCGCGCCTTCTCCGGCACGCAGGCGGCCGGCGAGGCGTCAACGCTGTTGACAACCCTGGCGTCAAAGCCGGACGTGAAGAACACCGCGCGCGGCAAACGCGCCCGCGAATTACTCGCCCAGGCGCGCGAGGACTATCGCACGCAGCAATACCTGTGCTGCCTCGACCGCTGCGACGTGCTGGCCGCCGGCTACGCCGATTTGCCGGAAGGCCACGAAGCGCGGCAACTGGCCGGCGAGATCAAGAACAACCCCGAATGGATGCGGCAAGCCTGCGAAAGCCTGAGCGAACGGCTCGGCTCGCTCTATCTTTCGCTGGCCGAAACCTGGCTGCACAAGGGCCAACCCCAGCAGGCGGCGCTGTGTCTCGAGCGCGTCGTCCAGACCTTCCCCGGCACGCGGCAGGCGGAGGCGGCCACGGTGCGCTTGGCCTACATCAAGGGACAGCAGCCGACGATGCAGGCGGAATTCAAGAAGCCGTGAGGCGCACGGGGCACCGCGAAACGTAAACAAGAAACGACGCGAGCCGCGCGGTGCGAACCGCGCGGCCCACGTTCTTCCCCTGGAGCGCGATCGCTAGCGACGGGTGCCGGCCGTCGTGTCGGGCAGGAGCGTTTGGCCCATGACCGGAGTATTCGCCGGTTCCGTGGCCGGGTCCGGCGCCCAGCGCGACTGCCGGGCATCAGTCTTCGGCAGAGCGGGCGGCAGCGCGGCGCCGTTGTTGGGGAGCGGACCGGCGTTCTTGAACAGGGCCGGGATCGACGGAGCCTCGCCCTCGGGCAGCGTCGGAATCGTGGGGCCGGTGCCGACCACGTCGGTCTTGAGAGCGCCCGAGTGGGCCGCTTTCATCATCGGGTCGCAGTCGCAGGCCGGACCTTTACCGACGGGCATTTGCGGCAGCGGCCGTTCGCGGAGAGCCAGAGCGGCGCCGCGTTCCTTCAGGTGATCGACCGCCCGAATCTGGGCACACTGCGGCAACGGCCCTTCGCTGATCGAGACGTTGTCGTACTGCTGAATCGTCCCCTTCTGGAACTGGAAGTTCGCCAATGCCTGGTTGTAGCTGACGATGGCGTCATACTCGGCCCGTAAGGCGTCGGCCCAGTTGCGCTGCGCTTCGAGCAAGAAGTCGAGCGTGCCGCGGCCGGCTAGGAACTCCTTGAAGCGGGCGTCGAGCTGAACGGCGTACGCCTCGCGTTGAGCGCGTTGGGCCTCGATTTGAGCGTTGAACTCGAAGATGCGGCGATAGGCGAAGGCCAGGTTGCGCTGTGTCTTCAATTCCTGGTCGCGGAGGACGTTGTAGCTGCGCATCAGCTGCAGGCGGGCGGCGCGAGTGGCGGCGTGGGCATCGCGGAAGCCGAGCGGCACGTCCAGGCGAAGGCCGAAACTGTAGTTGTTGAAGTTAAAGAGACCTAAGTTGCGCAGAGCGCTTTCGGGAGCGCTGCCGTCCAGCCGGCTGCCGAGGGCGTTCACGTCGTAAGTGCTGGTGAAGCGCAGGTCGGGCAGCAAGAGGTTTTTCTGATTGATCAGGTCGAGTTGACGACCCTTCATATCGAGGCGAGCGATGACGATTTCCGGCCGTAAATTCTCGGCCTCCGTCAGAGCGGTACACCAGTCGGGGACGAACGGAGCCAGCGTCGGCGTGTCGCAGGGAATGAGCCGGGTGGAGTCCTCGACGGGCATTCCGAGCAAGGCACGCAATTGCCGTTCGTTTTCCAGCAGCTGGCCGAGGGCAGTGATGCGCTGGCCGCGGAAAAGTTCGTACTGGCCGCGCGATTGGGCCAGATCCTGGATGGCGACGCGGCCGGCCTCGAAGCGTGCCTTGTTGATGCGCCACGCCTCGAACGCCTGGCGCAACGCCTGCTCGCGGCTATAGAGCGTCCAGTACGATCCGTAGAGCGTCCAGTAGGCGTACTCGACGTTGACGAGCATGTAGTTGACGTTGCGCTCGAACTCGGCCCGCTGTTCGTCGAAGCGGAGGCGCGTGATGAGGATGCCTTCGACGCGGCCGCCGGTCGGGAAGGGTGTCAGCTGGCTGCCGGGGTGGGTGGAGCGCAGCTGATTGATCTCGATGCCGAAACCCTGCAACAGGGGCTGCTCGAACTGGAACTGAATCGAGGGCCGATACGACGGATTGACGCGCGGCTGCAGGTTCGACAACTCGTAGTCAGTCCTGACGGTAATGCCCGCAACACCACCGGTCGGTAACGGCTTCAACAAGCTGGTACTCGCCGTGGCGTCTTGCAGGTTGATGCCTGCCACGCCCGAGCGGCCCGCCTGGAAGGTATCGATGGACGTACCCACGGGCCGATCGCTCGTGGTCCAGTTAATGCTGCTCGTCAAGCGGGCGTCGAACTTGGACAGCGATGCCTCGATGTCGGTGGCGACGATGGCCGGGTCGAGGGCCAACACGCGGATGGCGTCGTCGCCGCCGATGGCGCGGCCGGAGAAGCTGATGCCGGCGTCGTTGGAGATGCCGGGGAACAGGGCGCTTTGGCTGCCGATATTGCCTTGCTCCAGGGCGATGGCGGTGCATTCCTGCAAGGTGATGAAGCGCGGCTTGCGGTCGGGGTCGAGGATCGTCGTGGGCCGACCGACGTTGGCGTTCTCGGGCGCGATGTCGGTGCCGGGGGTGGCCTCCAACTTCGGCGATAGGCCGAGTTGTCGGTAATGGTCGAGGTCGCATTCGGTCATGTAGCACGGCTGTTTGCACCCGGCGACCAGTCCGAAGCCGATGCCCATCATGCCCAACATAGCTATCCAGCGCATAGCGTTTCACCCCGTTGGAACGAAATCGCCCCGGCCTGGTCGCGGCGGAAGGCGGCGGCCCATGCGGATCAACCCGGCCGGCCGTGCCCCGGCACGCCCCGGCGCGGACGTCCCGGGCGCGGAACCGCGAAGTCTACTGGCTATATCGGTTGTGCCCAAGGGACCGTGCAGGAAATCTTTGCCGGTCGTGCCGTGCGCGACGAAGAAGTAGATGGCGGGGCAAGGGAAGGCAAGCAGTCAAGCGGAGCGGGCCACGCGGCGCGACGGCGTCGGCGCGACTGACACACGGCTTGGGGCAATGGGGATGGCCGGCAGACCGAGCAAACGCTTGACGAGGACGACTTCGCCCATGTCGTTCCCCTCGGCGCGATGGCCAACGTATTGCGGCAAATAGCCGGCGGCCAGGAAAGCCAGGCCCCAGTCGAAGTCGCCCAGTCCGAGGAAGACGAGACCGACGAAGGCGATGGGAATACCCAGCAGGTGCAGGGCGAAGTTCAACGGCAGCTGGTGCCGCGCGTTCCACTCGATGATACGTTCGCGCGAAAAGCGCAGCATGTAGCGGGCGATAGGGAATGTGTGGCGAACGGCCCGTCCCTGGGAAGGTGGCGTCATGGGAGGCAGTTTACGCGAAAACGGGTGGACAGGGCAAGACGTGAAAGCAGCGAGCGGGGTCGCGTCGGCGCCCCGAGCGCGAAACGAAAACAAGACATCACATGCGTTCGATGGTGCGGATGCCTAGCAGGTCCAGCCCCTTCTGGATGACGCGCACCGTCAGGTCGCAGAGCAGCAAACGGCTATGGCGCAGCGCCGGCGTGTCGGCCTTAAGAACGGGGCAATTCTGGAAGAAGCCGCTGTACGCCTTGGCCAGGTCCCACAGGTAGGCGGTGATGAGGTTGGGCCGATAGTCGGCCGCGGCCGCGTGCAGGGCGTCGCTGAAGCGCAATAACTCTAGGGCCAAGGCGCGCTCGTGCGGCTGTTCGAGGTAGACCGGAGGCGGCGAGCGGCGATAGAGCGCGGGGTCTTCGTCGCCCTTGTCGAAAATGCTGCGATTGCGCGCGTAGGCGTATTGCATGTAGGTGGCGGTGTTGCCGTCGGTGGCGAGCATCTTCTCCCAGCTGAAAACGTAATCGGACTCTCGATTTTGCGAGAGATCGGCATATTTCACGGCGCCAAGTCCCACCACTTCATAAATGCGCCTTAATTCCTGCGCCGAGAAGTTCGGCACTTCTTGGCCGCGATCGAGCCGTTCCTGACGGAGTTCCTGATATTTTTTCTCCGCGTGTACGATCGCCTGATCGAGCAGTTCGGACAGTTCGACCACGCCGCCCTTGCGACTACCGAATGGTTTTCGGTCCGCATCGAGTACGGAGCCGAAGGAAAGGTGCCGTAGTTCGATGTTGTCGTGTCCCCAACGTCGAGCCGCTTCAAACAAGTGTTTGAAATGCAGCCCCTGGCGGAAATCGACCACGTAGAGGATCGTTTGCGGTTGCCATTGCTCGACGCGATAGGCAATCGTGGCCAGGTCGGTCGTCGTGTAGGTAAATGCCCCATCCTTCTTGCGAATGAGCGCCGGCGGCTCCTCTTCTTCGAAGAAGATACCGACGGCGCCCTGGGTTTCGTGCGCGATGCCGCGCGTCAACAGGTCCGCGACCACGCTGTCCAGGCGCGGGTTGTAGAAACTCTCGCCGAGGGTATGGTCGAACTTCACTTCCAGACGCTGATAGATGCGGTCGATCTCGGCCATGCACCAGGGCATGAACTGCTTCCACAGAGCGAGATTCTCTGGATCGCCCGCGTGCAACTTGGCGGTTTCCAGCCGGCATGCGTCGGCAATGGGATTGCCCGTCTGCTCCTCGTCGTCCTCGCCGACGGCCATCTCCTTGCGCACCAGAATGTAGAGGCGCACCATTTCTCGAACCGGATCGGCCTTCAGCGCCGCATCGTCTCGGTGATTTTTGTATCCGTGAAGCAGAATGCCGAATTGCGTGCCCCAATCGCCAAGGTGATTGTCGGTAATGACCGTGTGGCCGAGAAAGCGAAATAGCCTGGCAAGGCTATCGCCAATAATCGTGCTGCGCAGATGGCCGACGTGAAGCGGCTTGGCCACGTTGGGCGAACTGAAATCGACCACCAGAGTACGCGGCTTCTCGGGCAACTCGACGCCGAGGCGTGGGTCGCGGCCCAGCTGACCCATTTGCACGGCGAGCCATTCGGTGCGAAAGCGCAGGTTGATGAAGCCCGGCCCGGCGATTTCCGGCGGCTCCAGCAGGTCGTCTTGCGGCAAACGCTGGACGATTTCCTGCGCGATGTCGCGCGGCTTCTTGCCCAGCACCTTGGCCAGCGACATGGCGCAGTTGGCCTGGTAGTCGCCGTGGCGCGCGTCCTGAGTCGGCTTGACGAGAGCGCTGTACGGAGCCGGATCATCGACCAGGCCCGTCAACGCGATATGGAAACGCTGCTGCAGGAGACGGACAAGGTTCATGTGATATCAGAGTACGGAAAGAAGTACATCATGGCCGTTATGGCGTGACAACGGCTGTAGCGCCAACGCCGCATTCAATGTGGCCTTGTGAATTTAACCCCGAAGGGGTTACATCGCATAGCCCAGGGTTGCCGCGCAGCGGCTACCCTGGGTTGAGGCGCACGTAAGTCGTATGCCACGAGCCAGAAGCGGTAGCGACGGGTGTGAGAAATCTGTCGCTGACGCTTCCGGCTCGTTATTGCTACCTAACCGTGGCTTATGCAGCAATTTCAGCGTTGGTCGCCAGGCTGTCTCGCTACCCAGGGTAGCCGCTGCGCGGCAACCCTGGGCTATACGATGTAACCCCTTCGGGGTAAAAACATGCTAATCTATACGTCTCATTCGTCGCACCGTTCGCAATGGGCCTCTGTCGGCGCTCCGCGCTCCTAGCCTCGTTCCCAATCGACGCGCGGCGCGTCGGCCCACAACTCTTCGAGTTGGTAGTAGGCGCGGGCATCGGGGTCGAGGACGTGGACGACGATGTCGCCGTAGTCCTGCACGACCCACTTGCTGGCTTCGTACCCTTCGATGCCGAGCCGTTGCTCGCCCTCGGCATGCAGGGCGGCGTCGATGGCTTCGGCGAGGGTGTGGATTTGCCGCCGGCTGCCGCCGGTGACGAGGACGAAGAAGTCGTAGAGGGGAGTGACGCGCCGCATATCCATGATGAGGATGTCGCGGCCCTTGTTGTCGGCGGCGGTGCGAGCGCACAGGATGGCACGTTCGACGGCGACCTCCGCGCGGGGGGTCGTGCTCAGCGTTGCGAGTTTCAAAGGACCTCCTTTTGCAGTTGCGATCCGCGGGAGGAGGTCCAGGGGCTTCCGCGCCGGGAAAGCGCCGCAAGCCGATGTTTTGGTTTCGTGGAACCACCTCCGAGCCGGATCAAGGCCAGCCCAAGCCGGGGAAACGCTGCTTTTCGACACGAGAGTAACCTATTCACTTGTATCATGGCTCGGCAAGAGCGGGCCGTCAAGCGTCCACGGGAGAACAAGGGGCAAAATAGCAAATTCTGGACCGGCGGCCCGCTGGATAGACACGGATGGAGGCGAGGAGGTTCTGGGGAGACGGCGTGAATCACGCTTCTTCGAAGCGTCGCTAACCGTTGCTTTCCACCTTGCCGCCTCGCGCCGCTTTGGTGTATAGCCGATAGTTGCGGAAAGCTCTCGCCGGTCAGGAGGACCAAGACATGCCCATCCTGGAAGCGCGTGGCCTCGTCAAATTCTATGGCCGGCGCAAGGTGGTGGACGGCGTCAACTTCGAGGTCAATACCGGCGAGGTCGTCGGCCTGCTCGGTCCCAACGGCGCCGGCAAGACCACCAGTTTCCGCATGACCACCGGCCAGCTGGCGCCGCAGGGCGGCAAGGTCTGGTTCAACGGCGAAGACGTGACCCCCCTGCAGATGTACATGCGCGCCCGCCGCGGCATGGGCTATCTGCCGCAAGAGACGAGCATCTTCCGCAAGCTGACCGTCGAGCAAAACATCCTCGCCATCCTCGAGATGTTGCCCACCTGCCGCAGTTTGGGCCGGCGCCTGACGGGGGCCGAACGCCGGCAGCGCACCGAGGAAATCCTCGAACAATTCGGCCTGTCGCGTCTGAGCAAGAACAACGCGGCCCGGCTTTCCGGCGGCGAAAAGCGGCGCCTGGAAATCGCCCGCTGCCTGGTGTGCGAACCGCTGTTAATCCTCCTCGACGAACCGTTCACCGGCATCGATCCGAAGACGATCAACGACATTCAGCAAATCGTCCTCGACCTGCGCCGGCAGGGAATCGCCATTCTCTTGACCGACCACAACGTCCGCGAGGCGCTGAAGATCACCGACCGCAGCTATCTCATCAAGGACGGCAAGGTGCGGACGCACGGCACGCCGCAGCAGATCATTCACGACCCGGTCGCCATCGCGGAATACCTGGGTTCGAGCTTCAGCGAGGACAAGATCGTCGGCCCGCCGCCGATCGGTGGCAGTCCGATCCCATCTTCAACACCAGCGGCGGCGCCGGCGCCGCAAGAGGTGGTGTCGCTGGTGCTGGAGCAGGAGAAGGTGCATCGCCTGGTGGAGAGGCTCAAGGGAAACGAGGGCGCCGCGGCCGCCCAGGAGTTGGTTGGCCTGGGAACCGAGGCCGTGCCCGGTTTGCTGGAAGCGCTCAACCGCCGCGACGTGGAGTTGCGCCGGCAGGCTCACGCGGTGTTGCAGTCGATCGTCAGCGGCGCGGCGATCTTCGATCCCTACGCGCCCGAAGCGCAACGCAAGCAGCAGCTGGCCGATTTGCGCGACAAGTTCGAACGCAAGGCGGGATGAGAAACAAAAGTCCAAAGTCCAAAGTCTGTTTCTAGACTTTGGACTTTGGACTACTTTTCAGCGATAAGCTTCTCAATAGCGGCATCGAGCCGGTGTTCGCCCGGACTGCCGAGGAACTTTTCGCGGATCACGCCCTTGGCGTCGATCAGGTAGATGGTGGGGAAGGCCTCGACGTTCCACTGCCTCACGATCGCGGAATCGTCGCCGTCCCACCAGGAGCGCCAGGTCACGTCGCCGTCGCGGACGAGTTTTCGCAGCCGGTCGGCGTCGTTGCCTGTGTCCACGGCGAGCAAGACAAAGGGCTGCCCCTGGAAGCGCTTCACGAGCGACCGCTCGTGCGGATACATCCTCACGCAGCCGGGTCACCAGTAGCCGGTGAAGTCGAGCATGACGACCTTGCCGCGGTAGTCGCTGAGCTTAAATTCCTGGCCGTCGAGGTCTTTGCCGACGATGTCGGGGGCCATCTTGCCGATGGCGATAGCGAGATCGGGCCGGCCGTCGCGCATCGAGCCGAGCGGCGTATTGCCGGTGCCGGAGCAGCCGACCGCCACCGCAGCGACGATGAGGATGCCCGGAAGGGCGCGGAACATGGTTCGCATGGTCGTGGTTCCCGACGGACGATGGCGTTTGGAGTATTGGCACCATAGCGACGGCGAGGTTGCTTGTCATCGTCAATCGGCTTGCCGATGGGGGGCATCGCGAAACGTAAACAAATTCGGAGGCGCGGTCAGCATCCGCGCGAGCCGGCGTTGCGGCGCGCTGACGGGGAAGTCCGCCAATGCCTCCAGGCTTACCCAGCGTCCGCGGGCATAGAAAGTCGAGCGGACCTTGCCGGCCTGGTATGCGGCTTCAAAGCAACGCATGTCGATACGATGATGCGTGACGCCGTGCCTCACGGTCATCAGTTCGTCGCCGAGATCGGCGTCGATGCCGGTCAATTCGGCGAGCAGTCGAGAGGCGGCTTCCTCCCACGCTTCGCCCTCCTTCAATGGCCCGTGCGGAAATTCCCACAGGTTGGCCCAGCGTCCCACGGAAGGCCGCTGGACGAGCAGCACGCGACGGCCGCGACGCACCACCACGGCGGCTTCGCGCACCTCGACAATCTCCGGCGGCACGACCCGCAGGGGAATCTCCGCCTGCAAGCCGAGCCGACGGGTCTCGCACAACTCCGCCAAGGGACACTTATCGCAGCGCGGCGTCGGCGTGCAGACGAGAGCGCCCAGTTCCATTAGCGCTTGATTGAAGTCGCCCACGTCGCGTTCGGGCAGCAGCGCCTCGGCCGTCTGCCACAGCCAGCGCTGGCCGGCGCCGCGGCGCGGATCGTCGCGCATGGCGAACAGCCGGCACAGGACGCGCAGGCTATTAGCCTCGACGATGGGCAGCTTTTGGTCGAACGCCTGAGAGAGAATGGCGCCGAGCATGTAGCGGCCGACGCCGGGGAGGTCGCGCCACGTTTCCACGTCGGTCGGCCAGGTTCCCAGATGCGCCGCCGCCACAATTCTTGCCGCCCGGTGCAGGTCGCGCGCCCGGCGGTAGTAGCCCAGCCCTTCCCAGAGGCGCAGCACGTCCTGCTCGTCGGCGGCGGCCAGTGCTTGCACCGTGGGAAACACGGCCAGGAATCGCTCGAAATAGGGCACCACCGTGGCCACCTGCGTTTGCTGCAGCATGACCTCGCTGACCCAGATGCGATAGGGATCGCGGTCTTTCCGCCACGGCAGCTTGCGCTGCTGTTTCGAGAACCAATCTAGGAGGCGGAGTTTTAGAAGCTCAGTAGACAAGGAGACAAGGAGAAGGGGAGACAAGGAGACAGAGCGATCCGCCGTCTCCTTGTCACCCCTTCTCCTTGTCTCCTTGTCTTTTTTCATGCCCGCGGCCGGCGGCGGTACTTTTCGAGGATCGCCTTGGCGGCGTTAGAGGTGTTGGCGTCGACGGCTTCCTTGCGCGAATCCTTGGGTTTGTACGGGGCGCTGGGGCCATAGTCCTTGGCCGGCTTGAGGACTTCCATGATGGTGCTGCCGCCCGTGTCTTCTTCGCTGCCGTAGGAGGTGGTGGCCTGTTCCTCGTCGCCGTCTTCGAGGAGCATCGAGCCAATGGTTTCGTCGTCGAGGACGGCGGAATCGACCGTCGCGGGCGGTTCCTCGACCTCCGCCGTGGGGGCGATCTCGCGGTGCGTGGCCTTCTCGACGTGCGTCGGCTGTTCGGCGGCGACCTCGGGGATCATCAGCTGAACGACGAAATCGAGCGGCCCGACCTTGAGGGAGTCGCCATCGAGCAATTCGCGCTCGCCGGCCACCGGCTCGTCGTTGACGAAGGTGCCGTTGGTACTGTTCAGGTCCTGGACGAAGAACTTGTCGCCGCGCAGGAGCAGAGCGCAGTGGCGCTTGCTGATGGCCTGGCTGGCGGGGCGGAGATGGCATTCCGAGGCGCGGCCGATCAGGTAGCGCGACTTCGTAACGGAGATGGCCCGGCCCTTGTGCGGGCCTTGGCCGACAACCAAACTCACCTTCATGGAACGACCTCACTGTCGGCGCTGGACGTTGCCCTGGTGTCCCCTCCTTCGCGGTATGCGGGCGAGGAAGGAAGGGGGAAAGTTGTAACCACAAGACCCATCGAACGGTGAAACGCTGTCGGGGACCGCCATTTCCGGCTGCGTCGATTGGGCGCCGATCGGCGGACGAGGAAAGGGAGTCTGGACACTGAATTGTAGGCGCGGCGCGCCGCGCCATGCAATGGTAAAGCGAGATATTGTGTCCGGCGAGGAGGGGAACACGCGGAGGGCGGCGCGGCAAATACGGTTTATTCGCCCCGGCTTCCGAGGTCGGGAAGCGCGACTTGGCCGAACCCCGTTTCCCAGTCGTGGCCCGGAGGACCGAGGTCGCGGGCCGAGCGGCACAGGGCGTCGCGCACCTGGTTGGCCGTCCAGTCGGGATGACGCGACCACACGAGGGCGGCGAGGGCGGCCGCCTGCGGAGAGGCCGCCGAAGTGCCCGCGAAGGGCCGTTCCCGCCACAGACTGGGGAAGGGGACCGGGGCCACCAAGTCGGGCTTGGGCCGCGTGGAGTTAGGGCCGCACGAACTGTAGGAGGCACGCCGGCCTTCCGCGTCCACCGCTCCTACCGCCATCGCTTGCGGGTTGTCGGCGGGGAAGGCGACACTGCCGTTAGCGGTCGCGTAATGCAGATCGCCGCCCAGGGCGACGACGTGGAACGCCTTTGCCGCTCCCTGCGTCCGGCGCACGAACGCCTGATAGCGATGGCCGGCCGTCGGCGTGAAGCGCACCACGGCGGCGCAGCGCTCGGGCGTGCAACGACCTTCGGCATGGCCGATTTCATTTCCCGTGGTCGTGTCCTCGACCGACAGGCGGTAGCGTGGCCCCGGCTGCCAGTACAACTCGACCGACACGCGCTCCGTGCCCCAGGGGCGGACGGCGTTTTCCGCGTGGCCGGGCTGCCATTCGTGCAGCGCCTTGCCATTGTCGTGAAAGGCACCGCTCCAGTGGCGCCGCGCCGTGTTGCCGGCGCTGGCGAACAGCAGCACGTCGTCGCGGCCATCCCCCTTGCCGAGGATGCGCGATAACTCTTCATTCAATGGCCCACCGCCTTCGCCGTCGCTCCAGCTGGGCATGATGACCGAACAGGTGAGGACACGCGCCCCCTGCTTCTTGGCCCAGCGGACGGCTTCGAGGAAATGCTCGGCGCTATCCGGCTCCCAGGTGGCGAGCATGAGGTCGGCGTCCGGGGCGAGGGCGTGCACGACCTCGCCGCAGAGGATGCCGTGCATGCTGTCCTTGGCCTCCATATTGCCATCGACGCGGAAGGAAGCCGTGGCGACCCGCGCCGGCAATGCCTTGCCGAGGTGGTCCCGATAGCCGCGAAAGCCCGAGTCGAGGACCGCCGCCTTAACGCCCTTACCGCGCGCCCCGGCGGCGTGCCAGCGATCGGCGCCGAGAGCGTGCAGGTGGGCGGCGCGTTGGCGTGCGGGGTCGCCGTCGCCGCGCGGTTCGCCGCAGTCCGGGGTCGCTTCCTCGGTGGTGGCGGCCGGCAGTAGCGGCACGGCCAACGCCAGCCCCATGAGCCAGAAGGCAAGCAGTAAAACCGGCAGGCGCAGGCGCGACGGCATGGGAGATACCCGCGGAGATATGGCGTTTCTGGACGGCCCCAGCGGCACCGAATTGTACGCGCGCCCACGGCCCGGCGCGGGCGGTTTCGCCGCGGATGGCCGACATCGCGCGAGGAGAGGACTGCCTAACCGGCCCGATCCGCAGGGACGACCGCGTCACCCATTCCCCTGCTTTCGGAGGGCCATTTGCCGGTCTTTCCCATTCAACCGGCGATCCCGATCGTGCCGACACTACTTGGCCGAGCGCCGCTGCTCGCCTTCTCCCTCCGGCCGTGGTTCGCCCATGTTATCGCCAGCGTCCGATCGTTGGACCTCCGTACCCTCGTGGCTCGCGCCGGCGGTCGTCGCCGTCGCGTTGCATTCGGCGTTGTTGATGGCATACGTCGCCGGCCTGGGCGGCGACGTGTCGATCCTCGTCTGCGCGAACGAAAACGTCGTCGGTCGCCCGCCCTTTGAAGCCGTGCGCGTCGGCCGGCACGGCGGCTACGACGGGCAATTCTGCTATCTGCTCGCCCAGGCACCGTGGCGCCATCAGGCCGAAGGTCTGGACGTGCCCGCGTATCGGCACGCGCGGGTGCTGTATCCGGCGCTGGCCTGGCTGCTCGGCGGTGGGAGCCAACGCGCCATCCTCTGGTCGTTGCCGGCCGTCAATTTGCTCGCCATCGGCGGCCTGGCGGGACTGGCGGCGAGCCTGGCAAGCCGACAGGGCCTCAGTCCCTGGTGGGGCCTGGCGTTGCCGTTGGCCGTCAACCAGGGGCTGGGGGCGCTGCGCGACTTGACCGATCCGCTCGCCATCATGGCGGTCGGCGGCTTGCTGATAACCTGGCTGCGCGGCGGGGGTGCCCTGACGTTGGCCGCCTGGGCCGTCGCCGCCATCTTTAGCCGGCAAGAGAATGTCGTCGTCGTGGGAATTTTAGGCCTGGCGGCGCTCGGCGCCAGACAGTGGCGCCCGGCGCTGGGGCTGTTCGCGGCGGGGGTAGCGTTCGGCGCCTGGGCACTGCTGTTGCGCGCCAGCTATCACGCCTGGCCGGTCCTGCCCGCGGCGGCCGGCAACTTCACGCTGCCGCTGACAGGACTATGTCACCGCTGGCGCCACCTGGCCGGCGATTCGGGCCACCCACGCTCGGCGCTGCTGCACGGCCTGCGATTAAGTCATCTTCTCTTGCAAATGGCCCTGGCGCTCTATCTCCTGCGCCAACCGTGCGCCGGCGTCTTGAAGGCGACGATGCTGGCGGGCCTGGCCCTGGCGTTAACGGCCGGCCCTCCCATCTACTGCGACGCCTGGAGCTACACGCGCGTCTTCGCCTGGCTGCCGCTCGGCATCGGCCTGGCGAGTCTGCAACTGCGCCGGCGCTGGTGTCTGACGGCGCTGCTGCCGGCGGCGCTGGGGCCGTTGGTGGCGGTGATACAGGCGTGGCATTAGGGCAAATGAGGTGAAGCGAGCGGGGACGAAGAAAACCCTTCGGCCGCGCTCGCTTTATTGGATGGCAATATCGTGAAACTTTAGGCTAGACCCTGGCGGCGGGCTGTCGGACCTCGTAGGGCTGATGCAGCATGCGCACGCGCGTGATAGCGAATCGTGGCCCGGCGCCCATCACCGAACCCGTAACCGAGGCGAGCATGGAAAACAGGGTGCCAAAGAAAGCGTACCAGGCGGCGCGCGTGGTGCCTTCGGCTAAGTCCTGACGGGTTTGCGGATCGTCCATCTTGCGGCGGGCGTCCTCCGCGGTCGGGGTCTTTCGGCGCCACTCATCGATCTGTTCCTGCGACACGCCGGCTTTCCGGGCGGTCGCCTCCCAGTCTCGGCCGGAATTGTCCCCCGTGGCTGCCTGGCTGACTTGCGCCATGCCGACCATGGCATGGAAGCCCGCGCTCAGGCCACTGGCCATCAGCGAGAGAAGCATGGCGAATAGCACGCCCCAGGTGATGACGCCGTAGAGGACGGACTCGAAGCGGTTCTCGCCCACGGTGCATTGGCTCGTCACGTAGCCGCCCACGAATAGGGATAGTACCGTAGCGATAATGGCGTAGATGGCCGCCCCGGTGCCCAGGTTGCTGGCGTTGACGCGTTCCGGCATCGACATGCCGATGGCCGCGCCCAGCAGCGTGAGCAATGAATAGAGCGCCAGGGCGACAATCGCGCCGGCAAAAATGGCGCCCCAGCTGACGCGGCTGCGCACCGGCAACACGTCTTCCGACCGAACTACGGTCTCATTCATGATGAGTTCTCCTTGGAATACATGAGATCGATCCCTAAGCATAATTTTCCTGCATGAAACATGCCTAATCGATAAATCCGGCATAAAGAAGCGAATTGAGCCGTTTCGGAACTCGTTAAGCGTGAATCCGGCCATTTCCGTGCGTCAGCCGCAATAGCGAACCCCCTCATAGCTCATGCGCAGCGAAGACGAAGCTCTGCCGTTAGCCCATGCGTGAGCAATGCGATGCGCGGGCAGGCCATTTTTTTTCCTTATCTGTTCCTTTATGCGCGCTTCTAGGCGTGACGGCACACATTAGGGATTCATGAACCTGCGACAGCGAAAAATTTGGTCGTTTTTCTAGTTTTTCGTGCCCTGTTAGCTCCAATGGTTTCTTATTTGCTTGTCCATTTCGCATTAAACGCTTGACACGCCGTGGGAGCCGGCTCGCGGTCACGTGTCATCTAGCCCGGCATCTGAGATAAGGAAGAACTGTTATGGCAGACATGAATCGTTCGACCGTGGTGGGCGTGTTCGAACATCGCGGCAACGCGGAGCAGGCCGTGGATCAGCTTCGGCACATTGGCTTCACCAATGAGCAAATCGGCGTGGTGGCTCCCGACGTCAAGAACGCGGACGGCACCACGACGCACGGCACCGGCACCAGCATGATGGAGAAGGCGGGCATTGGCGCCGCGGCCGGCGCGGGCGTAGGTGGTCTCGTCGGCCTGGGCATCCTCGCCGGCGTGATTCCCGTCCTTGGGCCGATCATCGCGGGCGGCAGCCTGGCTGTCATTCTCGCCAACGCGGCGGGTGGCGCGGCCATCGCCGGTCTGGTAGGCGCTCTCGTGGGCCTGGGTATTCCCGAAGACGAGGCCGCCCACTACGAAGGCGAGTTCAAGTCGGGCCGCACCCTCGTGACGGTCAAGGACGTGGGCGCCCGCCATAACGAAGTCCTGTCCATCATTCGTAAATTCGGAGGCTACAACAAGCAGAATCCTCCGGAAGCCTCGGTCACCCCGGCCATGGGTACTTCCGCATCCGCTCGTACGACCGCCTCGACGGCCCGCGCCGGCGTGGCCGGCGGCGACAAGGTCGT
>JBBSES010000015.1:0-18881 GCA_038239465.1 Gemmatales bacterium | reverse complement strand
TTGCATCGACAGGCGTTGATGCGTTTTCTTCAAGAACTTGGGTTCAGCAAGCTCGAAAACACCACATCTGGGGTCGAAAAACTGCGGTGAACGGTTACCAAAAATGTTGTCCAACCCAAAGTGATACCCGACAGGACCACTGCTTCGAGTATCATCCATCAGCGTTGTCCAACGCAGGTGGCCAAGTGGTGTCAGGCATGACCAAAACCTGGGCCGCCAGAACAAAGGGGACGCAGCTTTTTTTAACCTGCGCTGATTTCCTTTGATTTTTCCCCAATCGTATAGATGCGAGCGAACGACGGGTGAACCGCCGTGCCGCGCGATTTTTAGCGCCGGGCACGAGCGGGCAACTGAACTTAAGCATCCCCGCTGGACGGGGCAAGCAATTTTTGACGGAACTAGGCGCTTCGGCGCTTCTCCTCCTTTCCCTCCGCGACGTTTCGTGCGATAATTCGGCAGTCGAGATGGCTCGATTCCCATCCGTGCGCGAAGCCCCCTAAAGGAACGCCCCTTTATGAGTATCACCGTTGTCTGCGCGACGTGCGGCCTGGGAGGCGAGGCCCCGGAAGCACTGGCCGGCCAATCGTCCTCCTGCCCGCGCTGCGGCGCGGCCGTCGTCGTGCCGGCGGCCGCGGTCCCGGACCTCGGACGTTTCGATCCGCGCCTGCACGTCATCGATCAGTTCTTCAGCGGCGCGCCGGCCCCGCGCCCGCCGGCCCCGGCCGGCTGGGGGAATGGCCGCGCGCGGACGATGGACCTCGAATCGACCTCGCCGCGGCCAGGGTTGCCGCCGGGCGATACCTCACTGCGCCAACAATTCGCGCAGCTGAATCGCCAGCGCGAGGAGTGGTCGGCGTGGCGCGCGCAAGTCGAGGCGGAACTTAACGCGCGCGAGCAAAGCGTCCACGAGCAGGCGCGGACGTTCGCCGCGCGCGAGCAGGACTTGCAGGAGCGCGAGCAAGAAGTGGCCCGCGCCATGACCGAGGAAACCGAATGGAACCGGCGCCGGCTGGAGGCCCAAAAAGACCTGGCGGCGATGACGGCCTCCTTCCGCGAAGTGGGCGAGGCGACGAAAGCCCGCCGCGCGGAACTCGAGGAACTGGAAATTCAGAACGAGGCGACTCAGGAAGCGCTGCGTGAAGCCGAAAACCGCTTGGCCGACTTGCCCGAAGAAGCGGCACGCCGCCAGCGCGCCGCGGATGCGCAGCTGGAAAACCGCCGCACCGCTCTGGGACAAGCCGAGCAAGCGCTGATGCATCGGGTCGCGCAAGCGGCCGAGAGCGAACGGCAAACGCGGCAAAAACTGGAGGCATGGACGGCGCACGTGAACGAACGGGTCCGCCAGCTGGAGGAGCAAAAGCGCGCGTCGCTGGCGCGCGAAGGCGCCGAGGTTCGGGCTTTGCAAGCCAAGGTGATATCGCTGAGTCGTTCGCTAGAAGCATTGCGCCGGTCGAGGGACACGCGGCCCGCGTGAAGCCGCCGGTGAGTTTCGCGGGCTGACTCCGCGCTGCGCTGGACGCGCCCTGCGTCCTACTTATCCTTCCGCGGAACGGCTTCCGCTTTCCGCGATTCGAAGAGGTGAATCAGCGCCCGATCGATCACACGCTCGCCCGCGCCGACTTCGGCCGGGGAGACGAGCGGATCGGTGCCGTAGCCGCCCTCGGCCGCGCCTTCGATGGTCGGGAAATACTGCTGATAATCGTTGCAGTAGCCCAGAAAAAAAACGTAATCCAAACGGGCGCGGCGCTTCAAGCTGAGGGAATGGCCGCAGAAGAACTCGCCGGAGACGCCGACGAACCCGATGCGGCCATCCAGCACGGCGGTCGTCAGGCGAGGCCGCACGCCGTCGCGATATTCGCGCTCGTAGAAATCGACCAGCGCCGGAAAGAAGGCCGCATCGACCCCCGCGCGGATGAATGGATTGCTCAAGTTGACGCGGCTCTTGAACGTCAGTTCCTCCTCGCGCACGGCGAGCGACGGCTGCTTGGCCGCCTCACAGCGGATCGTCTTCGCCAAGATCAGCGCCTGGCGGCCCAGCGCTTGCCCAAAGGCATCGGCGTCAGCCCCTCTTTTGGGGTCGGCCGACAGATCGCCGGCCGCCCCTTGCAAGAAGAGACACGGCGCCTCGGTCTCTTTCTCGACCAGCGCCGCCAGGACGCCCGGATAATCGGCCGAGAATTTCAGCACCTTGGCGTCGCGCATGGTCGCGTGGGCGGCGAAATTCACGGCATGGGCGATGGCTTTGCCGTCCTTGTCTTCCACGCGCAGCACCAGCAATTCGTGGTCCACGGGAGCCTCGGCGTGCTTCGAGTGCCGGTTGCGGTTGAAGGCCAATACCTTCGACTCCACGCCCAGGCGCGCGGGTCGTAGCTCCTTGACGGCCGCGAGGATGACGTCGCCCAGTTTGCGTTCCAGGTCGCGGACATAGGGCTGCTTCGGCGTCGGCCAGTCGTCGAGTTCGAGGACCGGCCCGTGATGCGTGTGCGACGCCACGACGAAGACGTGAGTAACGCATCCATTCTCTAACACGCGAGCGCGGAGGGCGGCCATCGACGCGCGCGTCGGCGCCCGTCCGAGGTCGAGGCTGACGATGGCGACGCGCTCCGTGCCCACCTCCATCACGAGCGCGCGGGCCTTGAGCGGATCGAGTACTCCCTGGCTCGCCGCGGCGCGGCGGGCCGCATAGCCCCACATGGCATGGCCGCCGGGCGGCGTGATTTCGACCGTCGCCGCGCCCGCGCGCCACTCCGCCGCCGTCGCGGGAACGGCGTAAAGGAGCGCGATGCCGAGGGTGAGCCAGCGGAGGACGTTCATGTCGTGTTCCTCTTCGTATAAGGTAATTCGGCACTCGGGGCGCTAATGCGACCCCGCTCGCCAAAGCCTAGTTCGTCGCTAACCAAGGCGCGTCGTCATTTGCTCCAACACCTTCGCCGCGCTTGGATAGGCCGCGGGCAAAACGGCCCGGAGCGGGAGCGCCACGTCGTCCAGGCGATAGGCCGTGCCGCCGTGATGCAGCCCAGCAACGGCCGTCGTGAAACGCACGGTTGCCGGCAACGTCGATGGGGAAGTCGGTGGATCCAGCGCGATCGTCGGGAGGCGTTCGAGCGCCCCCCGCGCGGCGATCGATAGAGTTCCGGCGGCTTCGCTATCAATCAAAAGGCAGGCGTCCACCTCGCCGCGTTCGAGCATTTCCAGAGCGGTAAACTCGCCGGGATTGTAGCGCAGGTAGGGCCGGGACAAGTTGACGCCAAAGGGATAGCCCGTTTGCCAGGCGAAAACCTGGCCTGCGCCGGTAAGTCCTCCCAGGGCACGCGCGTAACAGCGCGTGAAGGCGTTCAGTTCGGTGGTTAATTGGAACAATGCCTCGACGCGACGATGGCCGGCGGCGCCCTGGCCCAGGGCCGATCCAAAGAAGACGACGCCGAAACGGCACGATTTTAAACGCCGTGCCAGGTCCGCCAGCGCGTCGAGCGGCGCTCCTGTCGCAGTGACGGGCGTCGGGTCAATGGCGCGGACCAGCGCCCGCAGCGTTGTCAGGGCCGCGCCGTCGCCGCCCGGTTCGAGAGGCAGGAAGTGCTGCGCCGTCGCGGCGGTCGCGGTTTCTTTTTCATCGACGACCACGACGACGCGACCGGCCGGCACGAAACGCTCGATGAAGCGCGGATGCGTGACCACGGGATCGGCGCGCCAGAAGACGACGAGGTCAGCCCGTTGTTTGACCTCGCCTAGCGTGCAAGTGGATTGGCCGACGGCCTGCATCGCCAGCACGGCCGGGCCACTGGCAAGCGACGCCCAGGTGTCGATGGTGCCGCCGACCCGCTCGACCAACGCCAGCGCCGCCCGCTGATCGTCCGTGGTTCCGCGCGACGACGCGATGAGGAGCGGCGACCTCGCTTCCCGCAAGAGAGCAGCGGCGCGTTCGACCGCCTTTTCGAGCGCGACGGGTTGGCCTTCAATCGTGGCGGCCGGCAATCGCTCGGCGTTCTGGCCCAAGAAATACGGCTCCGCCAGGGCACAGGCCCTCTCGGCGCCGACGATGCGCCTGCCCTCGACCGTCAGGCGCAGGTCGTCGCACAGGCAACCGCAGACGGTGCAGGCGACGTTGTCGAAAACCTCGGCCAAAGCGATGCCTTTCGATTAGACGTCCTTCTCCACTTCCGGCGGCTTGGGCTGCAGAATCAGGCGTTGGAAGGCGAAGCGGCCCGCGAAAACCATCGCCGCGAGCGAAACGATCACCACCCAAACGCGGATGCCCTTGGCGCCCAGGAATTCGTAATCGCCGTTCTTGAGCAGGCGCGGCAGCGCCAGGCAGTAGAAGATGTCGATGCCGATCAGGACGAGAATGAAGGCCACGGCGCCGATGCCGGGGAGCAGCCATTGCAGCTGTTCGGTATCGCTGGCGGCGATGACCTTCTTGGTGGCAAGGCGCTGGCGAGTAAGAAGGTTGTAGCCGCAGTGCAGGCAGACGACCGCCTCTTCGCCGCTCAGCTGCTGGGCGCAGTGGGGGCAGCGCGCGGGGCCGTGCGCCTCTTCAACGAGTCCATAGGGGTTGTGGTCGTCCTCGGCCGGCGGCGGCTTCAGCGCGAACGTGTGGCCACAGCCGGTGCAGCGGACGCGCTTGCCCTGCGCGTCGGCCGGCGCTTTCATTTGCTTGGCGCACTCGGGACACGTAACGACGATCGGACTCGCCATGAGGCCCTACCTCTTCGAAGGAGTCCACAATCCAAGGTCCAAGGTCCAAAGTCAAATGCCCGAACCGGCGACTTTGGACCTTGGACTTTGGACTTTGGACATTATCGGCATCGCTCGATATTCGTAGGATAGGGAGTTACCGGCGGAAAACGCAAGCGAATCAGCGGGGAACCTCACCGTGGCCGAGCCGCGTATCCTGATTTCGATGGCGACCTACAACGAGCGCGACAACCTGGCTCGGCTCATCCAGGACATCCACGCCGTTGTGCCCGCCGCCCACGTCCTCGTCACCGACGACAACTCGCCCGACGGCACCGGCACGCTCGCCGACGAACTCGCCGCCGCCGACCCGCGCGTCCACGTCATTCACCGCACCGGCAAACTCGGCCTCGGCACCGCCATCCTCGTTGCCATCGAGTACGCTATCGAGAAGGATTACGACCTGTTTCTCAACATCGACGCGGACTTTAGCCATCATCCCCGCTATCTGCCGGCGATGTTGCAGGGCATGGCTAGGAACGACGTGATGATTGGCTCGCGCTACGTGCCCGGCGGCGGCGCGGAAAACTGGCCCCTCTCGCGCCAGCTGATGAGTTGGGGCGTCAACTCCGTGGTCCGCCTCCTGATGCGCATTCCCAGCAAGGACAATAGCGGTGGCTATCGCTGTTACCGCGTCGAGACACTACGGCGCACCGACCTCAAGGGAATGCTGTCGCGCGGCTACTCGTTCCAGGAAGAAGTGCTCTACCGCTGCTGCCAGGCCGGGGCGCGCGTCGGCGAAACGGCCATCATCTTCGAGAACCGCCGCGCCGGCGTGTCCAAGGTGGACCTCAAGGAAGCAGTGCATTCGATGAGCATCCTGGTGTACTTGGGAATGCGCGCGTTCCTGGGGGTGGATAAACCGGCCGCGCCGCGACCGGGCGAGCGGGGCCGCGTAAGCGCCCCGAGCGCGGGAAGTGCTACCCGGCCTCGGGGCGCTTAGGCGACCCCGCTCGCCAGTCATTTGCCCGCGCGGCCGTTGCCCGGCCCCGTCAAGCGCGCCCGCCCCTTGCCCAGCAGTTCTTCCAGTTCCGAAAGCACCAGCGTCGCTGGGTTGATGCGGAACTCGCCGCTCAAGCGTAAATCGAGCTTGCGGTCGGCGGCATCGATCACGCGCAGGTTCACCGGGCAGTTGCCCTTCGCCCGCTGCAATACCGGGGCCACGCGGTCGAGTACTTGCGGACTGTGTTCGCCGAGCTTCACTTCGAGCGTCAGGGCGCGGGCCAGGTCGCGCCGCGCCGCTTCCACGCTTTCCCAGATATGGCGGAAAACCAGCATCGGCTCCTCGCGGGCGCGATCGACCGTGGCGCGGACGAAACACGCCTTGTCTTCCTGAAAGAGCGAGCCATAGCGGGCGAACTCGTCGGTCCACATGACGCATTCGACGGCGCCGTTCAAGTCTTCGAGCTTGCAGCGGGCGTAGCGCGACATGCCCGAGCGCGACGGCTTCTTCGTCGTCATCAGGCGAATTTGCGACATCATGCCGCCGATGACGATTTCCTGTTCCGGGTTCAGGTTGCCGAGCTGATTGCTCGCATGAGTGGAGAACTGTTGCAAGTCGTCGGCATATTGCGCGAGAGGATGACTGGAGAAGTAGAAATCGAGCGCTTCCTTCTCGTATTTGAGCTTTTCGCCGCTGGGCCACTCGGCCACGTCGGGCAGAGTGGAAGCGACCTTGGCGCTGCCGTTGGTATCGCCGTCGAGCAGGTCGAAGAAATTGCCCTGGCCGCGGCGCCGATCCTGCTGCAACCCCGCGGCGGCCGACAGGGCGGCCGGCAAGGCGGTAAAGAGTTGATTGCGGTTGGCGCCGAGGCAATCGAACGCGCCGGCCTTGACCAGCTTTTCGACGGCCATGCGGCCGACCAGCTTCGGATCGGTGCGCTCGCAGAAGTCGTACAGGTCGCGGAACGGTCCTTTCTCCTGGCGGGCGCGGACGATCTCGGCACAGGCGCCGCGGCCAACGCCCTTGACGGCGCCCAGGGCGAACAGCACCTTGCCGTCGCGGACGGTAAACTCCACGTCGCCGCCGTTGATGTCGGGCGGCAGAACGTCGGCGCCGAGGCGGCGGGCGTCGTCGATGTGCTCGACCATAATGTCGCGCTTGTTGCTGTCGTCGATCTCGCTGGAGAGCAGGGCGGCCATGAATTCGGGCGTGTAGTGGGCTTTCAGGTAAGCGGTCTGGAAGCCGACGAGGGCGTAGGCGGCGGTGTGTGAGTTGTGGACGATGAGGCCGTCGGCCACGAAATTATGGTCGATTTCGACAGTCACGTCGAATGTGTCTTGCACGCCGCGGGGCTCGATGCTCACGATACGGTCCCAGAAGATATCTGAGGTCGCGGCGCGTTCCAGGCGAGTCGAACCAAAAAACCGGGCCAGGCGCGCAGTCGTGGAGCGGCGAAAGCCGCGCTTGATTGGACTGTCTTTCCGTTGAAACATCTGCACCGACACGCCGGAATGCAACTCTAATTCTTTCCAAGTGAGACCGGCGGCGTGCCGTTCGTCGTCTACCCAGCGCTTGATTTCGGGCGGAACGGTGTCTTTACTCGTCCGGCCGCACAGGACGGACTGGAGGTATTCACGGAAACGGCGGACCTGCTCCTCTCGGCCGAGCGCGTGCGGCGTGAGGCGATCAAGAAAAGCTGCGATGGAATCGTCCCCAACAAGGTGGACGGTATAGCCGGTACGCCGACTGTCACGGTAGGCAAATTCTTTACCGTGGATGCCACTCACTATGCCTAGGCGCAGCAACAGTAGTTGAACGTCGCACGCCAGCTGCGCGGAGGATGTAGCGTAGAACGGCATTTGCCCCGCGCTGCCGATATAACCATCGCCGGCCCAGAGTCGGCCTAGGAAGAGTTCTAAGTCGGCGTCACGCAAGCCGAATACTTCGGCGGGGATGCACTTTTCCGTGGCGCGCCGTCCCGTTATGCCCAGTCCCTCCGCCCAACGAAAGGCACCCGATCGTATCGGCTTCCGCTCTAGAAGAGAAACCTCCGCGATCCGTTTTCTCGGCCGAAATCGGCAATCGCGGCCGGTGTCGGCGCACACTTCCAGGCGTCGGCCATCGCGCGGATAGGTGCGGGCGACGGTCTCTGGAAAGCTACTGATGGCCTGGGCGAAATCTTCCACCAATGCCGGGTCGTTGCCGAAGAAGTAGAGGGAGCCTGGATGACAGGTATTGCCTTCGGAAATCAAGCCGGCGAGCGCTATGATTTCGTGCCTCGGCCAGGTGTTTCCTCCCGCGACATTGAGGCGGCGCGGGGCGCCAACGCGGTCGCCGGGTCGAAGTTCTTCAAGATTCTTCCAGCCCTCTAGCGTCCAAAACGGATGATTGCCCGTCGCCGTGATGCTTTTTCCCTGGGAGGTTCGTAACTCGTAAACCGATTTCCTACCGTTGGAAACGACATCCGTCACCCGGCGCGGGCGTAGTAGGCCGTCCTCGCCCAGCGCGTGGACCGTGAACGTCTGGCGTTCTTCGAACAGGGCCTTGATCGTTGTGCGTCGGCCGGTTTCCGCATCGATGATAACCGTGTCGCCGACCACACACTTGTTGAACCCGTACCCGCCAAAGAACGTGATGAGATCGAAAATCTCCCGCGCCGTCTTCTCGTCCAAGCCGCGTTCCTTCGAGCCTCTCAAGAACTCCGCGCGGCGCTGGTCGATGATATCGTGCTTCTTCTTGCTGATGGCCTTGATGCAGGCATAGGCGCTCGATAGCTCGATGCCGCCCAATCGATTGAGGATGCGCATGATCTGTTCTTGATAGACCATCACGCCATACGTCTCGGCCAGCACCTCTTTCATGACCGGGTGCGGATACGTCGATTGCTCGCGGCCGTGCTTGCGGTTGACATAGGCATCGACCATGCCGCCCTGCAACGGTCCCGGACGATAGAGCGCCATGATGGCGATCAGGTCACGGATGTTGTCCGGCTTCATACGCTTGAGCAGTTCGCGGATGCCGTCCGATTCCAGCTGGAACACCCCCTTGGCGTCGCCGCGCTGCAGGAGCTTATAGGTCTCAACGTCATCGAGCGGCAGTTTCAGGAGATCGAGCGTCTCGCCGCGCGTCTTGGCGATGAGCTTGACGGCGTTGTTCAAAAGGGTAAGCGTGCGCAGGCCCAGGAAGTCCATCTTGAGCATGCCAACTTTTTCGAGGTCGCCCATGACCCATTGCGTGGTGATGGCGGCGTCGTCGCGGTTACCGTCGCTCTTGCGCGTGATACGCTGCACCGGGACGTAATCGGTCACCGGCCCGTTGGCGATGACGACGCCGGCCGCGTGCGTGCCGACGTTGCGGTTGGTTCCTTCCAACCTTTGGGCGATGTCGATCAACTCGCGGACGGCGATGTCGCTGTCGTACTCCTTCTTCAAGTCGGGGCTTTGCTGGAGCGATTCCTCCAGGGTGATGCCGAGCGCCTTGGGAATCATGTTGGTCAGGCGGGTGACGCGCTCGAGCGGAATGTCGAGCGCCCGGCCGACGTCCTTGATCGCCGCTCGGGCGGCCATCGTGCCGAAGGTGGCGATCTGCGCGACGCTGGCCTCGCCGTAGCGCTGGCGGACGTAGGCGATGACCTTCTCGCGGCCTTCCTGGCAAAAATCGATGTCGATATCGGGCGCCTCACCGCGATTGGGGTCGAGGAAGCGCTCGAAGAGAAGATCGTATTCCAGCGGGTCCACGTCGCTGAGTTTCAAGACGTAGCTAACGACGGCGCCGCAGGCCGAGCCGCGGGCGCTCGAAGGGATGTCGTTCTTGCGCGCGAAATCGACGAAGTCCCAAACGATGAGGAAATAGCTGGCGAACCCCATACGGCAGATGATGCCCAGTTCGTGAGCGAGTCGATCGCGCGCCGCCTGTGAGGGGTTATCTCCATAGCGCTCGCGCAGGCCGGCTTCGCACAGTTCGCGCAGGTAATCCTCCGGCTGCTTGCTCTGGGGCGGCACGAAAACGGGGAAGTGGCGCTTCTTGAAGTCGAGCTGGATGTCGATGCCGTCGGCGATGACCTGGCTCTGCTTGACCGCCGCTTCCTGGCCGGGAAACAGCGCGTACATGTCCTCGGGCGGCCGGATGTGGAATTGATCGCCGGTGAACTTGAAGCGATTCGGGTTGGAGCGCGAGCGGCCGGTGTTGATACACAGCAAGACATCGTGAGAAACGCTGTCTTCCTGCTTCAAGTAATGGGCGTCGCTGGTGGCCACCGCGGGGACGCCCAGCTGCCTGGCGATGTCAAGGGCGCCCTCGGCGCAGATGCGCTGGATGTCGAGGCCGTTGTTTTGAATCTCGACGTGGAAGTCGTCGCCGAAGAGTTTGGCGAACCACTCGGCGACCTTGCGCGCTTCATCCAGTTGATCCTTGAGGATGTAATCGCTGAACTCGGCGGCGGCGCAACCGCTCAGGCAGACGATCCCCTCGTGATGGGCGGCGAGCAGTTCCTTGTCGATGCGCGGCTTGTAGTGGAACCCTTCGAGAAAGGCGGCCGAGGCCATCTTGATGAGGTTGCGAAAACCTATCGCGTTCTTGGCGAGCAAAGTCAGGTGATGGTAGATGGAGTCGTCGGATTGCTTGTCGCCGCGGCGCGCTTCCCGATCGGTGCGCTTGTGGGGCGCGACGTAGGCTTCGTAGCCGATGATCGGCTTGATGCCCGCCGCGGTGCATTCCTGGTAGAACTCGATAGCGCCGTACAGGTTGCCGTGGTCGGTTAGGGCCAAGGCGTTCATGCCCAACGCCTTGGTGTGTGCCACCAATTCGGGGATACGGTTGGCGCCGTCCAGCAAGCTGTAATGGCTATGGCAATGTAAATGGACGAAGGGACGTTCCGGCATAGGAGAGTTTCAGGGTAGAGAATCAGGGGAGAGAAGCCGACGCGAGAAGGGAATTATACCGCGCCGTCGAGGAAGGGAGAGGCTCGGCCGCCATGAAGAAACGGCGTGGAGCTATCGAGAAGCCGCGCAACCGTCTCGACTATTCGGTGAGCGATTCCGGCTCGGCGACGGCGCGCAGGTAGCGGGCGAGAAGCATTTGCACGGCCTGCACGCGCTGCCAATCGTTGAAGCCGAGGGTGACTTGCGTGCCTTCCTCGTTGGCGTGCAGGTTTTCCGTGGCGGTGGCGAGGCCGCGATGCAGGAAGTCGAGGATTTCGGCGAGCCGCGCCGCCTGCGCGGGCGTCAACTTCTGCGGCAAGGGAGGCAGCGACTGCTGGCCAATGAAGACGCCGCCGTCGTCCGTCACGGTGACTTCGCCCTGGAAGTCGATGTCGAAGCCTTCCTCGCCATATTCGGGAATCAGCGTGTGGCCCTGAGACAAATCTTGCTTGGTACCCGCCTTGGTCGGCGCGCTGCACACGGTCGCCATGCGGGCGGCGATTTCCTCCGAGGAACCGAAGAGGAGAAGCGAACGGCCGACGCCGACGCGGTCGCCGGCGCGCAACCGGCGGATTTGCACGGTATTGCCGTTGACGCGCGTGCCGTTGGTGCTTTCCAGATCGGTGAGGATGAAGTCGCCGTTGTCCTGCTGGACCTTGGCGTGGAAGCGGCTGACCCGTTCGTCGTTGAGGCGGAGGACGTTGCCTTCCTCGCGGCCGATCGTGACCGGCACTCCCAGTTCGCGGAAGATGCGGCCCTTGTCGATGCCTTCGAGGACTTGAAAGGTGACGTTCGCGGTCGCCATCGGACTACTCCCGGGCCAAGACTTGCTCGCCAGAGGAGATATAGCACACGCCGGCAGGCGACACAATCAACCCGCCCCCAGAAGGGCCGCACGGTCATTTCTCCTACCATATACTTTATTCCTTCCAGAGCGTGCCTGTCAATTGTCTGGATACGGGTTGGCAGCCCGGCAGGTGGCGAAACCAGGTAATTTGCCGTTTGGCGAATTGACGGCTGCGCGTCTGAATGTGCCGAATCGTCTCGGGCAAGCCGACTTCGCCGCGCAAGTGGGCCGCCAATTCCCGGTAGCCGAGCGCCTGCGCCGCCTCGCGGCTGAGCGGTTGATGCAGCTGGCCGAGGAAACGGACCTCGTCTAGCCAGCCGGCCGCGATCATGGCCACGATGCGCGCGTCGATGGCGCGATAGAGTTCCTCGCGCGGCACGTCGAGCCAGTAAACGCGATTCTCCATCGTCTCCTTCGGGGCTTCCGTCCATTGTTGTTGCCAGGCGCTGATGGGCCGGCCGGTGAGTTCGTGGACCTCCAGGGCACGGACCACGCGGCGCACGTCGTTGGCGTGCAGGCGCTCGGCCGTCGCTGGATCGACCTGACGCAAGCGGCCGTGCAACGCTTCCGCGCCGAAACGCTCGGCATCCGCTTCGAGACGCAACCGCAGTTCCGCGTCGGCGGGGGGACCGTCGAACAGGCCGAAGCGCATCGCCTTGAGGTAAAGGGGCGTGCCGCCGACGAACAGGGCGCGTTTGTCGCGTGCCTCGATTTCCCGGCAGCAAGCGGCCGCCTCCGTTAGCCACCAGGCGACGCTGGCCGATTCCCAGGGATCGAGTACGTCGATCAGGTGATGCGGCACGCGCTGGCGTTCTTCCGCCGTCGGCTTGGCGGTGCCGATGTCCATACCTCGATAAAGGGTCATGGAATCCAGCGCCAAGATCTCGGCATTCAGCCGCGGAGCCAGTTCCAACGCGAGCGCGCTCTTGCCAGAGCCGGTCGGGCCGGTGAGGACGAATGCGTTGCGAAAGGGGGGCAGCACGGGATGCTCCGGGGACGCCACGGGTTGCCGCCCGTGGCCTGGCGCGCCTATGGTAAGAGAAATTCCCTCCCGCGAGAACCGCACATGCCGCACTTCGAAGCCACGCAGACGCTACCTCGACCGCTCGCCGAGGTCTTCGAGTTCTTCCGTAGCGCCGCCAATTTGGTGCGCATCACGCCGCCCGAGTTGCACATGGAACTGGTCGAAGGACCGCCGCTCATCGAGTCGGGTTCGCGCGTCGTGCTCAAGGGTCGGCGCTGGGGCGTGCCGCAACGGGTCGTCAGCAAGATCGTCGTGTTCGAGCCGGGGGTACGCTTCGTCGATGAGCAGGTGGAAGGGCCGTTCCGCGTCTGGAAGCACACGCACGCATTCGAGGCGGCCGACGGCGGCACCAAGATAGTCGACCGCATCGACTTCGAGCCGCCCGGCGGCTTGCTCGGGCTGATGGTGACGGAGGGGTTCATTCAACGCGATTTGAAGTGGATCTTCGAGTTTCGGGAGCAGAAGTTGAAGGAGTTGTTGGGGTAGGTGCCTTTTGGCATCCGCGTGGTAAAAGCGGTTTGTATTCTCTCCTCCCCTTTAGGGGAGGGGCTGGGGGTGGGGTTTTCGGCTGCCCAGCCCCTCCCCTAAAGGGGAGGGGAGCCAGAGTCAGGATGTGTCTTTGTCGGCGCCGTTCTCACTAAAGTAGCTACAACGCCTCCTGCGTCGCCCGGCGCCGCGTCGATGGCTTGCGCACCAGTTTGACGCCGCGATGCTTGCGCAACAATCGGAACAACGACAAGCCGCTCGGCAAACCGCGCAGCCCGGACATCAGCGCCCGGTCGATGATCGGCCACGTCTCGCCGTTGGTGCCGACGACCGTTCCGGTCCTGCGCGTCGGCCATTCGCCGGTGCGCTCGTGATGGGCGTCGGCCCATCCCAGAACAATTTTGACGCTCAGCCGAGGCAACTTCTTCGGATTGCGAATGCCGCGCTCGCGGGCCAACAACCGCACCAGCGAGGAGCCGCCCTCCAGACCGCGCCGTCCCAGCTGTAGGGCGGCGTTCACCGCGGTCCAGGTTTCCGTCGGCGCCTCGGGGATGGTGCCCATCATGCTATTGGGCCATTGGCCGGTGCGCTTGTGGTGCCGATCGGCCCAATTCAAAATCTGCGCGATGCCGATCTTCGGCAATTCGTGAATGTTGCGCACGCGCCGATGCTTGGCCAGCAATCGAGCGAGCGACGATCCCTTGGGGAAGCCGCGCACGCCGGCGCGCAAGGCGCGATCGACGGCGTGCCAGCCTTCCAGCGGCGCTTCGTGGACGGCCCCCGACGTCTCCTTCGGCCATTCGCCGGTACGCTCGAAATGGGCGTCGGCCCAGGCGAGGACTTGCTTGACGCTGAGGCGCGGCAAGTTGGTATGGTTGCGGGCGCCGCGCTCCTCCACGAGCATCTTGGCCAGCGACGTGCCGCCGGGCATGCCGCGTAATCCAAGGCGTAGGGAGCTATCGACGCGCCGCCAGGTTTCGTCGAGGGTGCCGGGAATGCGCCCGGCGTTTAGGGTAGGCCAGGCGCCGTGCCGCTTGTGGTACTCGTCCACCCAGGCCAGGATGCGCGGCAGGTCGAGCAGCGGCGCACGTGGGTTGCGTAGCTTGCGCTTGCGCTTTTTGGGATAGCGTAACGCCATGGGCCGAATCCTTCGATGTCGCCGGGCTGCCCGTTCGCCGACGGGGCGGTCGGTCTTCTGGTTGAGCTATAATAGCCGAACCTGGCCGCGCTTTTCTAGTGGTTCTAATGGAAACGCGCGAAGAAAATGGGGAGAAGATCGAGTGGAGCGCATCGGGGGTCGCGCGGTATTGTTGTCCCTGCGCGGCCAAAAAAAGGCATGGCCGGGATTGAATTTACCCCAACGGGGTAGAAGTGACATAGCCCAGGGTTGCCGCGCCGCGGCTACCCTGGGCAGCGAGGTCGCCCGACGACCAACGCTGAAAGCGTTGCATACATTATGCAACCCCGTTGGGGTAGATGCGGATGGGTGTGGCCGTGACCCAGGGTAGCCGCTGAGCGGCAACCCTGGGCTATGTCACTTCCACTCCATCAGGGTGGAGGAGGAAGGCACATGGAAGACCTTTTTTTATGGCACCCATGCCAAAATCGGCCTGCGGGATCTGCATTCTTTCGTCGCAGCCGAAGGATCGTGGAAGCCCATTCTTTCCCAGGACGGCTTCACACTCGCGTTGACGAACGGCGAGCATTTCTGCACGTTCGGCGATATTGGATTGGACATGTCGAGCCTTGAAGAATGTCAGGAGCGCGTATTGGACTCTTATCGTCCTGCGAGCACCTTCGTCATATCCTTTCGATGGAATAGCCTGGATCGTCTCGCGGTCTTGCTGAAGGCATTGCTCGGGCAATTCGGCGGCTGGATCGGTTGCGACGACGGGACCTTCGCTCGCCGGTTCTCCCTGGACGACATCGATGAACTGCCCGGTCATCTCCGTGCGCTTGTAGGGAGCGACGAGGGGCAACCGGCTCAGGCTGGAGACTCGGGGACGTAAGGGGCGATTCCTCGCCGCCGTAAATCCCCCCGCCGTTCCGACGAATCACTCGCCAGGGGATTCAGTTGCAAAGCGCGGCGATGCGCCCGATAATTCCTCGACGGACCAGTCTAACCCGGGAGACGCTCATGGGCCTGCTCGACAAAATTCGCGGCGAATTCATCGACATCATCGAATGGACCGAGCCGTCGCAGAACGAGGCGCTGGCGTATCGCTTCCCGCGCTACCAGAACGAAATCAAGATGGGCGCTAAACTCGTGGTCCGCGAGGGTCAGGCCGCCGTCTTCGTCAACGAAGGTCAACTGGCCGACGTCTTCAAGCCCGGCACTTACACGCTTGAAACGCGCAACATGCCGATCCTGGCCACCCTCAAGGGCTGGAAGTACGGCTTCAACTCCCCCTTCAAGGCCGAGGTCTACTTCATCTCCACCAAGCAGTGGACCGACCTCAAATGGGGCACGCAGAACCCGATCATGCTCCGCGATCCCGAGTTCGGGCCGGTGCGCATTCGGGCCTTCGGCGCCTACGCCATGCACGTCAGCGACCCGGCGACCTTCCTGCGCCAGCTGGTGGCGACTGATCCGTCGTTCGAGAAGTACGAGATCACGGGACAATTGCGTAACGCCATCGTCTCGCGCTTTGCCGACGCCATCGGGCAAACGAAAATCGCCGTTCTTGACATGGCCGGCAACTACGCCAAGGTCGCCACCGTTGCCCAGCAATGGGTGGCCCCGGAATTGGCGGCGATGGGCCTCGCGCTGACGGCGTTCTACATCGAAAACATCTCGCTGCCGCCCGAAGTCGAAAAGGCGCTGGACAAGCGCACCGAGATGGGCGTACTCGGCAACATGGACCAATACACGCGCTACCAGGCGGCCAACGCCCTGGGCGACGCGGCCAAGAACCCCGGCGGCATCGCCGGCGTCGGCGCCGGTCTCGGCGCTGGCTTCGCGCTGGCGGGAACGATGGGGGCCGCCCTTCAACCGGGCGGCGGAGCGCCGGCCGGGATGGGAATGCCGCCGCCGTTGCCGACGGCCAGCGCCTACTTCGTCGGCATCGACGGCAAGCAGGCGGGGCCGTTCGACGCCGCGGCGCTGAGCGCTCGCGTGAGTCAGGGCCAGCTGACGCGCGACACCCTCGTCTGGAAGCAGGGCATGGCCGGCTGGATCAAGGCCGACGCGGTGCCGGAACTGCAAGGACTGTTCGCCGCCGTGCCGCCGCCTTTGCCGGGCTAGGAGACGCGCGAACGTAAACCACATGCTGTCCCGAACCTCAACGTCGAGAACGCGCGACCATGGCAGCATCCCCAGGCCCGCCCGTCTTGCCGTCCGCTGGTCCCGCGCCGGTGGAGAGCAAGACGCCGCCCGCGGGTCGCAAATTTCCCTGTCCGAAGTGTGGTGCCCGGCTCGATTTCGACCCGTCGAGCCGTGCCCTGCATTGCCCTTATTGCGGCGCCTTGGAGAAGATCGAGCCGAGCGCCGCGGTCGTCACGGAACGCAACTGGGACGAATACTGGAGCAATCAGAAAGGCCAGGAGGTGCAGGTCGCCGGCCGGTCGAGCCAGGTGACATGCACCGGCTGCGGCGCCGTCATCCTGCTGCAAGATCAGGTAGCGACCGATAAGTGCCCGTACTGCGCCACGCATCTGGAGAACAAGCCCGAGTCGGCGCAGGCGATGATTCCGCCGGGCGGTGCCCTGCCCTTCAAGATCGAAAAGCGCGTCGCGGTCCAGGCGTTCAACGAATGGATCGGCAAACGCTGGTTCGCGCCGACGGGGTTGAAGCAGTTCGCCAACCTCGGCCAACTCTCCGGGGCGTACCTGCCGTTTTGGACCTTCGACTCGATGACCTACACGCATTACGAAGGCGAACGTGGCGACGATTACACGGTGACGGAAAACTACGTCGAGACCGAGACCTATAACGAGAAGGACGCCGACGGCACCGACGTGACACGCAGCCGTCAAGTTCCCAAGACCCGGCAAGTGACGCACACGCGCTGGACCTCGGTGGCGGGCGAGGTGGAGCAGTTCTTTGACGATATCCTCATCCAGGCCTCGCGCAGCATCCCCGAGGGGCTGTGTCAACATTTGCCGCCCTGGGACTTGCAGGGACTGGAGGAATTCCGCCCCGAGTTCTTGAGCGGCTTCCTCACCGAGCGCTACACGGTCGGTCTGCGCGACGGCTTCGACCGTGCCCAGGCGATCATGGACGCCGAGATTCGCGGCTTGTGTTCGCGCGACATCGGCGGCGACCATCAACGGCTCCATCAGGTGCGGACGCAGCACGTCGGCGTTACGTTTAAGAGTGTCTTGTTGCCGGTGTGGTTGGCGAGCTATCGCTATCAGGACAAGCCGTACCAGATTCTCATCAACGGCCGCACGGGGAAGGTCGCCGGCAATCGGCCCTATAGCTGGGTGAAGATCAGCCTGTTCGTACTCTTCTTGCTGGCGGTGCTGGCCGGGCTGGTCTGGGCCTTCAACGCCGCCAAGACGACGGGCGGGAGCGGCGAACGGCCGGCGCCGGCTCGCGTCGTCGCGGAGATCAAGGCGTCGCTCCCTCTCCCTCGCTCCAACGGGTCATCACCATGACGGGCGGCATCGAGTGGTTGGTGGACGCCGAAGGCTGCAATCCCAACGCCCTGCGCGACCTGTCCGCGCTGCGCCGGCTCTGTGGCCAGGTCGTGGCCGAGTTGGGCTTGCGGGTCGTCGATGCCCCGGCCTGGCATCGCTTCCCCCTGCCCGGCGGTGTCACGGGGCTGTTTCTGCTGACCGAATCGCACCTGGCCTGTCATACCTATCCCGAGTCGGGCGTGGCGACGTTTAACCTGTACTGCTGCCGCGTCCGCCCGGAATGGCCCTGGGAGGAACGCCTGGTCGAGGAACTGGGTGCCCAGCGCGTCGTCGTCCGCCGTCTGGAGCGCGGCCTATCCGCCGCGATCCCGTCGCCCTTGCTCGTGGAGGCCCAGCCGTGAGCGTCAACGTCTCCTGCCCCGGCTGCGGCGCCGCCGTCGAGTTCAAAATCGGCTCGTCGATGGTCACGGTCTGCCCCTATTGCCGCTCCGTGGTGGCGCGCGGCGACCGGCGCGTCGAGGACCTCGGCAAAGTCGCCGCTCTCGCCGATACCGACTCCTTGCTCGAAGTGGGCCTGCAGGGCAAGTACCAGGGGAAGCCGTTTACCGTGACCGGGCGCACGCAGCTGCGGCACGCGGCCGGCGGCATCTGGGACGAATGGTACGCCTCCTTCGCCAACGACCAATGGGGCTGGATCGCCGAAGCGCAGGGCCGACTTTACCTCACATTTCCGCAACGGGTGGCGCCGGGCCAGCTGCCGGCCTACGAAAGTCTCGCCATCGGCCAATCGTTGCACCTCTTCAAGGGCACTTACTTCACCGTCGCCGAGAAGGGCGAGGCGCGCATCATCTCCGGCGAGGGCGAAGTGCCCTATCGCCTGACTCCCGGCGAGAAGACGCGCAGCGCCGATCTGTCGGGACCGGGCGGCCTGTTCGCCACGCTCGATTACAGCGACGATCAGCCGGCCATGTTCCTCGGCCGTGAGGCCACGCTCGAAGAACTGGACCTGCCCGAGCGCGTCAAGCCGGTCTACCTGGAAGAACGCCGCATCGCCGGCCACGGGTTGAACTGCCCCAATTGCGGCGGCGCCCTCGAACTCCGCGCCCCCGACAAATGCGAGCGCGTCACCTGCCCCAATTGCAACTCCTTGCTCGACGTCAGCCAGGGGGAGTTGCGCTACCTGAACGCCCTGGCCCCGCCGCAGGTCGATCCGCTCATCCCAATCGGCAGCCTCGGCAAGCTGGCCGAAGGCGACATGATGGCCATCGGCTTGGTCGAGCGCTGCGTCACCTACGCCGGCCGCGATTACTTCTGGACCGAATACCTGCTCTATCAGGCCGAGGTCGGCTT
>JBBSES010000014.1:0-18925 GCA_038239465.1 Gemmatales bacterium | reverse complement strand
TAGCGCTCGATTACCTGTGCGGCCGGCCCGAGGTGGACAAGGCCCGCATCGGCGCCACCGGCATGAGCATGGGCAGCACGCGCGCCTGGTGGCTGGCCGCCGTCGATGAGCGTGTGGCAGCTACCTGCGGCGTCGCATGCCTGACGCGCTATCAAAACTTGATCGCCCACGGCCAGCTGCCGGCCCACGGCGTCTATTACTTCGTCAGTGGGCTGCTCAAGCACTTCGACACCGAAGGGGTCATCGCTCTCATCGCCCCGCGTCCGGTGCTGTTCCTCACGGGCGATCTCGATGCCGGCTCGCCCGCCGATGGCATCCGGGTTCTGGAAGAGCGTGTCGGACAGCTTTACGCAGCCGTCGGTGCGAAGGATCGTTTCAAGAACGTACTGGATCCCGACGTGGGCCACACCTACACGCCGGACATGCGCAAACGGATGCTGGTCTGGTTCGATCAGTGGCTGAAGCCGAATTTTGAACCCCTGCCAAAACCGTGAATGCGCAGCGATGCGCATCTCTTGAGCAGAGTGGACGACACGGAACCACTTCGTCTGAATGATCACACACAAGGCACGCCATCGATGCCCTGATTCGTAGCGAATCGGATGGGCGCAAACCGTTTCCTCGTTTTGGCACATGAGATGCTTACGATATTCTCACCTAAATCCCGCTCGCCGCGCGGCGCGGAAGTCGTTGAGGCAGTGGGTGGACCAGGTCGGCCCCTTGTTAGTAAGAGAGAATTAATGATGATCAGCCTGTTCCGCAGCCTGCTCGGCCGCAAGAAGGAAGATCCGCAATCCGCCACGCCCCAAAAGCAATCCACACTGCTCCGCTTGCAACGGACCTGCGCTCGCTCGGCCGTCGAAATCGAATTGAAGCGCCCGGAAAAGCGCCCGGGCCGCGATAAGTAGCATGTGTAAAAGCAACGATGGCCCCGCCCGGCTAAATAGAGCCGGGCGGGGCCATCGTCGTTACCGAGGGGACGGAACTACGGCATTTTCGTTTCCGTCTTCTCCACGTCATGCAACGTCAGGCCGGAGCTTGGGAACGAAAGTATATGGTTCATTCCATCCGTACCCCAATGCTCAACAGCAAATTAGCGAAGCGTTGCTGGTCCCCCGTCTGTACCGTCAGCACATGGTCCGGCGACGCCACGGCTTCGTAGAACGCCCACTTCTCGATGGTTTGCAGCGGCACTTCCGACCCGGCCCGGCGCACGATCTCCCGATACTCGGCCCACACGGGCGGGTCGCCGTCGAGGGCATAGGGGCCGGCCGTCTCCGGCTGCATGGCGCGGATAGCATCCACCGGCACGGCCGATAGCACCGCTTGCAGTACCTGACTAGAGCTGACGACGCCGGGCATCAGGTTCAAGGAAATCACCGTGGCGTTCGGCCCCTTCTTGGACGACGCCGGGTAATTGCCGTCGGCGATCAGGACGGTGGCGTGATGCCCCGCCCGCGCCAGGATCGCCGCAATCTCGGGATGTATCAACGTATGTTTAAGCATGGATCATTCGCCGAACCAGCGGCGATAGGCCGTGATGGTCTGCAGCGCCGCTCCCTCGGGATCGGGATACGGAAACGCCTCCGCCGAGAGGTAGCCCCGGTAGTCGATATCTTGCAGAGCGGCCGCGATCGGCGCGTAGTCCATGTGGCCCAATCCGGCCGGGCGGCGGTTGGAGTCCACGAAATGGATGTGCCCCACGGCGGCGCCGCCCAGGCGCAACGCCTCGGCGATGTTGGCTTCCTCGATGTTCATGTGAAACAGGTCGCACAACAAGTTGACGTTGTGCGTCGAGAGGCCGGCGAGCAATTGCAACCCTGCCGCTACCGTCGTAACCATGTTGGTCTCATAACGGTTCAATGGCTCGTAGACGAGCGGCACGCTATATTGTTGGGCGTGATGGCCTAGATCTTCCAAAGCGTCGCACACGTAACCCACGGCCATATCCCGAGAGACGCCATCGCCCCAGCGCCCTTGCATGGAGCCGATGATCGCCGGCGCTCCCAGGGCCCCGGCGGCATCGACGATCGAACGGATGAAGGCCCGCGCCTCGCCCCGCTTGCCGGCGTCGGGAAGCGCGAGGTGCAACTTGTGCCGTACCCATCCCGCCCCGGTGCCGACGGCCGCGAGCTTGAGGCCGTGATCGTCGAGCAGGCAGCGCACGGTTTTCGCGTCCAGGGCCTCGGCCGACGGCGGGAAAATCTCCACGGCGTCGAAGCCCAGTTCCCGCGCACGGGCGCATGCGGCAGGCAAATCGTGCCAGAAGACGAAGGGCCCGCCGCGCGCCTCGTGTACCAGGCTGACGGTCACGCACGAAGGGATACGCTTCGCGGCCATGTCAGTTTACCTCCACGATGGCTTTAATAACGCCCGTCTCCGGCCGCGTGTACGACGGAAACTCGGCGATCAGGCGATCGAACCCCGTGCGATGCGTGATCCACGGATCGGTCTTGATCTTGCCTTCCTCGATGAGCCGAATGATGCGCGTGAAGTCGCCGGGCAGCGCGTTGCGACTGCACAACAGCGTCCCTTCGGATCGATGAAAAATCGGGTGGGCGAATGATACTTCCTTGGTCGTGATGCCGACGAAGACCAAGCGGCCGGTCGGCGCGATCAGGGTAAACGCGCTCGACATCGATCCGTTATGACCCGTGGCGTCAATGACCACGTCGGGCAAGTTGCCGTCCGTCAGGTCGCGCAGTTCTTGCGTAAGGTTGTCGGATGGCGTCAACGTGTAATCGGCCCCCATCACGTCGCGGCAGAAGGCCAATCGATGGGGATTGATATCGAGGACGATGCTCTTCGCCCCGGCGAGCTTGACGAACTCCAGGGCGGCCAGGCCGATCGGCCCGGCACCAACGACTAGGCACGGTTCGTCCGCCTGGAGAGCGCTGCGGTTTACCGCGTGGCAGCCGATGGCCAACGTTTCCACGAGCGCCAGTTGCTCGAACGTCAGCGATTGGGCCGGATGCAGCTTACGCGCCGGCACCAGGAAGCGGTCGCGCAAGCCGCCGTCGGTCATGACGCCGAGAACTTTCAGGGTCGCGCAACAGTTGCTTGCTCCCTTGCGGCAAGCGTGGCAGTGACCGCAATTCATATACGGCTCGATACCGCAGCGGTCGCCTGGCCGGACATTGGTTACGTCCGCGCCGACTTCCAGGACTTCGACGCCCAGTTCGTGGCCGGGGATGCGCGGGTAGATGAAGAAAGGCATCTTGCCCAGAAAGGCGCTAATATCGGTGCCGCAGATGCCGACGCGGTGGACGCGCACCAGCGCTTCGCCCGATTTCGGCGCCTCGGGTTCGGCCACGTCGATGACGCCGAATTGCTGCGCCGCCTGCAGTTGAATTGCTTTCATGAAATTGCCTATCATTGCGGAGAGGTCGGGGAGTCATTATTTTCCGGCCGGCCTTCGATGTGATGCCAATTATGCACGGGCCGAAGGATTGCCAGCACTTCGTCGAGGAGCGCTTGGTCGAGCGGCATCTCCGCCCAGGATGCCCATTGCCGGACGTTATCCGGGTTGGCCGAGCCAACGATGCATGTCGTCATATCTGGATTCGCCACGGAGAACTGCACCGCGAGTTGCGCGATATCGACGCCGTGGCTCTTGCAGTGATCCGCGGCGCGGCGCACCGTGTCCCGCACCTCGGGCGTCGCTTTATGCCAGGAGGGTAATGGCGCGTTAGTGAGCAAACGGGCCGCGAAGGGAGCCGCGTTCATGACGCCGACGCCGCGTTGTTTCAATAACGGCACCAAGTCGGCCAGCATCGTGTTTTGCAACGTATAATGGTTGTAAGACAGGATGACATCCAAGTCGGTTCGCCCGAGAACGTATTCGAAGACGCGCATCGGATAGCCGCTAAAGCCGACATAACGCACTTTCCCTTGCCGTTGAATCTCACGCAGCGCGGGCAGCGTTTCATCGATGATTTGGCTCATATCGACGAACTCGATATCGTGGCACAACATGATGTCGATATGTTCGATGCCGAGGCGATGGAGGCTGACGTCCACGCTCTCGGCCACGCGCTTTGCCGAGAAATCGAAGTGGGTGAGGTCGTAACGCCCGAGTTTGGTGCCGATGAGATAGCGGTCGCGTGGCACGTCGCGGAGCGTGAGTCCCAACAACACCTCGCTCATCCCTCGGCCATAGAAGGGCGAGGTATCGATGAAGTTCATGCCCAGGTCGAGGGCGACGTGAACGGCGCGCGTCGCTTCGCCAAGATCGATGCGGCGAAACTCCTGGCCCAGCGACGACGCTCCAAAACTGAGGACGGGCAAGCGCAGCCCCGTTTTTCCCAGCGGCCGGTATTCCATGAAAGGTCCGCTCCCATGCACGTCGATGAAATCTTCAAGCAATAGCTTACACCACGGCCGGCAATCGCCCACTCACGTTAGCCGCCGAGCGAACCAGGCCCGTAACTCTTCCATGCCTTGAGCCATTGTTCGCTGGGGCGCGTAGCCCAAATCGCGGCGCGCCGCGTCGATGTTGAACCAGTGGGCCGTCGCCAATTCGCGGGCCAGGAAGCGCGTCAGCGGCGGTTCGCTCGCTATTCCGAGGGCGCGATATCCGTTCTCGCAGGCCCAGCCGGCCGCATATGCCAGGCTCCGGGGCACGCTTCTCGTCACCGACGGCAAACCCGCCGCGGCCAGGATGCCATTGACTACGTCCCACACTGGCCACGGTTCGCCCTGCGAGATGAAGTACGCCTTGCCGGCGATGGGCGATCCCGGTTGCAAGCGATCACCGGCGACCAAGTGGGCATCGGCCGCGTCCTCGATATACGTGGCATCGACCTTGTTATCGCCTCGGCCAATACGCCGCAATCTCCCGGATCGCGCCTTGGCGAGAATGCGCGGCATGAGATGATTGTCGCCCGGACCCCAGATGAGATGCGGCCGCAGCGTCACGGTGGCCAACTCCGGCCCATTCGCCGCCAAAATTAACTTCTCGGCCAATGCCTTGGTTTCGGGATAGGCCGCGTCATAATGCGCGGGATAGGGCGTCGCTTCATCGACCCCTTCCATGTCCTGGCCATTGAAGATCACGCTCGGCGAACTCGTGTACACCAGACGGCGCACGCCGTATCGACGACAGGCGGCGATGACGTTCTCCGTACCAACGACATTGACGCGATGATACTCCGCGTACGGTCCCCAAAGGCCGGCTTTGGCGGCGACGTGATAGACGATATCGCAGCCATCCACGGCAGCGCGCACGGCCTCGGCGTCGGCGATATCGCCCTTGCATTGTCGTATTCGCAGCGCCGCCAATTCCGGGTAATCGCCCCGCGCCAGGCTGCGCACCTCCTCGCCGCGCGCGGCCAGGTGTCGGGCGATAGCGCCGCCCAGGAAGCCGCCACCGCCGGTGACGAGTGCCTTCATCGCAGGCGCCTCGCGGCCCAAAGGGCTAGTTTTTCGCGGAAGATCTTCGAGTTGTGCCGCACGTCCACCGGAAACGCGGGATGCACCAGGAACGACCGGATCGACCGCGTGTGCGGCCTTGCCTGACCCAATTCCAGGAGTTCCGCTTGCAAACGTTGCTCGACCGGAACTGGCCGATCTTTCTTCAATTCGACGCACAGCACCGGCCGAATGTGGTCGCGCGGCCCGATGCCGACCAACGCCGCGCGAAATACCGCCGGATGTTGATTGAAGACCGCCTCGCAGGGGATGGTGAAGAGCGTTTCTTCGTCCGTGACGACGCGCTGAGTTTTCCGCCCGCAGAACCAAAGTCGTCCGCGTTCGTCGAAATAGCCCACGTCGCCCATGCGGTGCCAAAAGCCGCCCGTGGGGTCTTCGATCTTGGCGAGGACTGTCTGCTCCGGGCGATGGTAGTACGTCCGCGTGACCACCGGCCCTTGTACCGCGATTTCCCCGATCTCGCCCCGTGGCAACGGCAGATCGTCGGACCATGCGAGGATCGCGTCGTCGCGTATACGGATGACGCGCGCCGTCATGCCCGCCACCGGACGGCCGACGCAGACGCCGGCGCCTTTCGTCGTTTCGTGCCGTGTCTCGCCGAGGATTTCGTCGCTGCCGATGTTGCACACGGGAAGCGATTCCGTGGCGCCGTAGGGCGTGAAGACCTGCACGCCCGGACGCAACTTCGTCGCCAACTTTTCGAGTACGTCGGCCGGCACCGGGGCGCCGGCGCTTATGACGCGCCGCAACGACGGCAGCGGCGGGCACGCCGGAAACTCGGTCAAGCGGCGCAACAAAGCCGGTGAGCCGAACAGATTGGTCACGCCCCAATCGTCGATAGCACTGAAAATGTTAGGCGCATGCACATGCCCCGGCCTTGTCGCGTCCATGGCCGGAATGACCGCCGTCATACCCAGCGCGGGAGCAAAGAGCGCGAACAGCGGGAAGGTACACAGGTCGATCTCGCCCCGCTCGATGCCATACGTTTCGCGCAACAGTTCCACCTGCGCCGCGAAGATGCCGTGGGTGTAGACGACCCCCTTGGGAACGCCGGTGCTGCCGCTGGTGAAGAGGATGGCGGCGATGTCGTCCGCAACGAGGGGGGCAGCATCGACGCTCCCCCGCTCGTTCGATAAAGACGCGAACGATCGCGCATCGAACGCCACGCGAAGCGTGCGCCGCCCCCAGCCGAAAAGCAACCGGGCCAGGTTCGCCTTGCGATTGCCGACGAAGGCTTCCGGCTCGGCTTCCGCAAGGCATTGGCCTAAGTTGCGAAGGCCCATGCCCGGATCGACCAGCACGGGCACGGCGCCGATCTTCAGAAGGGCGAACGTGAGGGCAAAGAATTCCAGGCTGGGCGGGACCATCAATACGGTACGGACGCCCCGGCGGATGCCTTGAACGAGCAGGCGTCGCGCCGCGGCATCGCTGGCTTCGTTGAGTTGTCGTGCCGTCCAGTGAACGTAGCGAACACGGCCGGCGCGGTTCTTGCCGTCGGGGCAGACGACCGCGAGTTGATAGGGCCGACGGCGCGCCATGTCCGGCAAGTGATCGGCCACGTTGACGAACGGCGCCGCGCTCATGTCGCCGACACCGTGGAATGTCTCTGGGACAGAAATCGACGCACGAGAAACACGATCTCATCGCCAGCGTCTTCCAGAACGTAGTGGCCGGCGTCGGCGAAGCGATGCACCTCGGCGCGCGGAAAGCGCCGCTCCCACTCCTCCAGGAAGTGGACGTCGAAGACGAAGTCGCGCATGCCCCAGCATATCAACATAGATATATCCGTTAATGCTTTGAGGCCGTCTTGCGTGGCGGTCACGTAGTCGTAGCCGGGATCGCCCGTCCGCAACGGAATATCTTGCACGAAGCGAAGGACAGCGACGCGGTTGGCCCATGTGTCGTACGGCTTCAAATACTCGGCGCGGACGTAGGGGGATAGGGGCCGGCGCGTGACGCACCACCGCGCGGCCCCGCGGCAAAAGGCATTCATGCCGCGCACCAGCAATGGCCCCAAAGCCGTGTTGCGCACCAGCCACAGCTGCCAAGGGAAAGCCTTGCTCGGGGGCAGGTGAAACGCGCCGGTATTGAGGATGACGAGCCGTTGCACGCGCCCCGGGTGGCGCACGGCCCAGGATAGCCCGATCATGCCGCCCCAATCGTGGACGATCATGGTGAGGGGGCCACGCACTTCCAGCGCTTCGAGCAGGGCATCCAGGTCCGAGACGCGCCGCTCCAGCGTGTAGGGATAGCGGTCGAGGCCAGGCTTCTCCGAAAGACCGCAACCGATATGATCGGGCACGATAACGCGGCACGAATCGCGCAACGCCAGGACGACATTGCGATAGTAGAAGGACCAGGTCGGATTGCCGTGAAGCATGACGACGGGCGGCCCGCTGCCTTCGTCGAGGCAATGCAGCCGAAAGCCGCCGACATCCACGAATTTGCCGTGAAACGGGTACAAGTCGCTCACCATTCCAGCCCCAGCATCAGGCAATTCAGACCGCTGCCGATCCCGAGGAAGCCGACGCGATCGCCGCGCCGCAGAAATTCGCGCTCGTGCGCCAGCGCCGCCGTCAGCGGCAGAGACACGGTGCCGATGTTGCCGAGGAACTCGAAGGTCGAGAATTCCTTGTCGGCGGCGATGCCCAGCGTTTGCAGGATGGCGTCGCGGTGGCCGATGCCGACTTGATGGCAAATCACCTTGTCGATCTGCTCTTTCATCCAGCCGAGGCGACGCAGGAACGCGGTCCAGGTTTGCAGGCCGAGCGCGACGCCGTGCTTGAGTACGGCCACGGAATCGGTGGCCATGAATTGCCGCAAAGACGACGGCATCAGGCGTTCCAGCCCCCAACGGCACAGGTCGTGAAACTGCGGCGCCGTATGGGCCACGCCGCCGAGCAGCCGATGGCCTTCGCCGCCGAAGGAGCCATCGGTTAGCAGCACGGCGACCGCGCCCGAACCGCCGGTGAGCGTCGCCAGCGAGGTGCGAAACAGGTCCATGCTGCGCTCTTCCAGGAGGCGCTGGATGACGATGTCGTTGATTTCGCGGGCGGTCTCGCAGGACACGACCAGCCCGGCGCGGCACTGGCCGAGTTCGATGCGGTTGGCCACATCGACCATACCGTTGAGGACGCCAAGGCAGGCGTTGCTGAGGTCGTACACGGATACCTGTTCGCCGACGCCTAACCCCGCGGCGACGCGGCAGGCGGTCGCCGGTTCAAACTGTTCGCGGCAAACGCCGGTGTAGATGACGACCTCGAGGTCGCCGGCGCTCACCCCCGATCCGGCGAGCGCCTTGCGCCCGGCCGCGGCGGCGCCGTCGGCCAGCGAATGGCCGGCCTCCCACCAGCGGCGCTCGACGATGCCGGTCAGCGCTTCCAGTTGCCCTTCCGGGATGCGCAGTGCCTCGAAGACGGGGCGCAATCGTTGCTCCAGTTCCTCGGTCGTCACCACCACCGGCGGCAATTCGTAGCCGATGGCGTCCACATGGACTCGGGAATAGTTCATGAATGCGACGTCTCCAGCCGGAGGGTGAAATCGTTCATTTGATAGATTACGCGCCCGTCCACGATGAGGAAGCCGTCCGCGCGCAAAAAGCGCCGGCCGTCGTCGCGTTCCGTGACGACGGCCTGCACGGAAACATGTCGGTCGGTCGGCAACACCTGGCCGCGATAGACCCAGCGATGCCGCTCGCCGAGGGCCACGTCCTCGAAACTGCCCGGCCCCCAACGTTCCACGGCCATCGCCTTGAGCAATTGGAGGAACGCTTCCAGGCCGAGCGAACCGGGCCAGACCGGATCCTGGTGAAAGTGCGCCTTGAAGAACCATTCGTTCGGGTCGATGGTCTTGCCGCCAGCGATAAACCCGAGGCCATTCGATCCACCTTCCAGCGAGAAGGCATCGACGCGGTCCACCATTCGCAATTGCCGGTCGGGAAAAGGCTGGTCCTTTGGGTAATCGAAGCTTCGGCCCACGAGGGTTTCGAGTTTGGCCTCGCGGATGCCCACCTGATTGGCCAGGGCTTCTCGCGTGAAAAAGCCGAAATAGGTGTCGCCCTCGTAGACCAGTCCCTCCCTTGAAGTTACCCGAAACTCGAAGTTTTGAATGATCATGCCGGCCGAGTTCGAGACGCGCGTGATCTTGATAGTGGTCGTCAGCGTGCCTGAGCGCGGCGTGACGATACGATGTTGCACGGCCTGGCCGCCGAGGTTGCGAAAACGCAGATCGACGGAGCTGGTCAACGCCGATCCCAGATACGCCGCTAGCCAGCCGCACGGCTGCAAAGCGACTTCGAGGAGAACCGCGAACGGCATGGTCGGCTGTCGGTTCGAGCCGAAATACCAGGCGTCGGCCGGCACGTCGTATTCCGCCTCGATGACGCCGCCCGCTTGCAGCTTCCACGGTTCGGCGGCGATGGCGGTGATGCGGTCGAGGAATTGATAGGGCGGGCCAGGCAGCCGGGCGATGACGCGCTCGCTATCGAAGATCCGGTACGGTTCGCCGAACGCTTCCGATGGCTTGCCGACGGCGAAGGCGAGAATGCGGTCGGTATCGAAGAGAGGTTTGGCCTGTGCAGGCCGCCATAGTTTTTCTACTTTCGCGCGGTCCAATCCCGAGAGCCGCAACGCCATGTCGGTGATTTCCACGACCGGCTTGCCGTCGGCGAACATCAACGCATCGACGATGGCGTAGGGTTCCGGGCGGTAGCCGATTTCCTTGATCGAGATTTCGTAGCTGGCGATTCGCGTGGAAGCGATGACCTGGCCGCGACATTTCAGCCGACTGGCGACGCCCGGCACCGGCTCGTAGACGACCTCGTCGCGCTCGCCGATCCAGCCGAGGCGCGACAGGTAAACGCGCAACGTGTGCAGACAGCACTCGTACATGAGAGTGCCGGGCATGACGCGGTCATCGACGAAGTGGCAGGTGAGAAACCAGTCGTCGGCGTGGATGTCGGCTTCGGCGCGGATCGAACCGAGACCGTAACGGCCCCCGGTAGGATCCAGGCGAGTCACGCGATGGACGAGGCGCATACGGCCGCCGGGCAATCGCGCCGGATCGCGCACCGGGAGAGGCGCGAAGGCCGATCCGAAACAGCCGGCCAGATCGCCGCGGCGCAGGGCATCCACTTGCTTCTCGTCGTAGGCTTCGACCGCCATCGGCGCCAGTTCGCGCCAGTCGGCAGGGCGAACGCCTGGAATACGGCGACGATCCAGTTCCGTGTGGACGATGCCCTTGCCCGCGTCGAGTTCAGCCGCGCTGAAGAAACCAGCGCAGCCGTCGCGCATCGTCAACAACGGCTGTCCATCGACGGTGCCCTCGAAGCGGAAGCGAAACAGGTGCGTATCGCCCTGGCGGAAGAACTGGTCGATGTGAATGTCGTACTGAATGACCGCGCCCGCGGCGGGCAAAGCTCGATGGAAAGTGACGACGGCATCGAGCAGGCGATATACGGCCAGACCGCGGGTGCGCGCGTCGATGCCGAGGTAGCCGGCCAGAAACAGGTCCGCTTGCCCCGCTTCGACCGCGATGCAGGTCGGGATGCGGCCGCAGTCCAGATACCAGGCTTCGGCGTGAATGTCGTGTTCGGTCACGACGCCGCCGGAGGTCAACGAGTGCGCCTCGCCGGTGATGGTCAAAATCCGATCCACGAGCATCAATGGCTCGTCGGGTAGCCGAACGCGCGTGGGGAACGTATCGGCCTCCATGAAGTCAGGTCCGAGTACCCGCCCTACCTTGCCGCGCGCGAACTCCAGACACAGGCCGCGGTCGAGGGCCAGGCGCGGTTTCGTGTCAGCGGCGGGATGGACGAGGAGTTGTTGCCAAAGATCCGTTTGCAGCGCGGCCTGTTCAGCGTACGCTTGCTGCAGCTGCCCGGCGAAACGCAAGTAAGCGGCGTGTGCATCGCCGGCGCCGATAAAGGGAGCGGGCGTCGGATCAACGGTTGTAAGCATGTTCATACGTTCTGGCATGGCGGCGGCAACGGTCGGAAGCGGCGGCGCGCGGAACGGCGCGCCGCCGACCGCGATTTCGACGACGCGCGACGGAGAGGCGGGTATTGGTTTAATCGGCGCCCCGTAGAGCGGTTCGAGATTGACCGGCAAGCGTTCCGCGATCAGCGGGGCGAGGAGCCGCAACAACGACGAAAGAGCCTCTTGCCCCGCGACACAGGCCGAGCGCGCCAGATGCGGCCGGTCGCCGAGGATGGCGCCGATCATGCGCGTGCAGGACGCCCCCGGCCCCATTTCGAGGAAGACGCGGACGCCGTCGCGGTACGCCTGATCGATGAGCCGGGGGTAATTCATGCCGTGCAGCGCTTGCCCGAGGATCGAGTCGGCCGCCGATTCGCGCGTTAGCGAGTGAGCCTTGCCGGCGAGGCCGCTGTAGAAGCGCACGCCCGGCGGCGGTGTCGTCGGCAAGAGGTGCAATTCGCGGTAGGCGGTTTCGACGTGGCGGACGACTTCGCAATGCACCGTACTGACGCCGGAAAGCGGCACGAACGGACACCGCAAGTCGCTCACGAGACTCTCTACGGCCGCGCGGTCGCCGCCGACGACCGATTCACCGGGCGTGTTGACCATCAACAAATAGACGCGCTTGCAGCCATTGATGCGTTGTCTCACGTCGTCCGCCGAAGCGGCGACGACGCCGGCCAGCCATTGCACTTCCTCATTGTCGCGCAGATTCCACGCCTTGCGCGCGGCATGGCACGGGCCGGCCAAGTCGGTCGTGAACAGGGAAGACGCTTGCAGGCGGCGCAGCATTTCGTCCCGGTCGCGCCAGGCGCCGAGCGCGAAGTGGCCGGCCGTTTCGCCGAGGCTGTAGCCGAGAACGGCTTTGGGTTCGACGCCGAATTGCCGTACCGCGTCACTGACCAGTACTCCCAACGTCACTTGCCCGAGGATCAAGTCGCGCGGACTGACACCGTCGAGAGAATCGCGTTCCCAGAACCATTCGGGTAGGTATTGATCGCGCAGCCGTTCGTTCGCCGCGTCTTGCTTGCGGAGCAGATCGGGAAAGCACGCCGCCAAGTCGCGGCCCATGCCGGGGAAGTGATTGCCGGAACCGGGAAAGACGAAGGCGATCTCGGCGCGTGGACCCAAAGGTTTGGCGGAGAAGAAGACGCGCTCGGCGAGGGGCCGGGGCAGTTCCTCGTCTCGCAGTCGACGCAGCGCCGCGGCCTGCAATTCTTGGAGTTGCCCTCGGTCGCGCGCGACGAGGGCGACCGCGTATTTTCGATGGCTAGCGCTGGCGTGTCGTTGCCACCAATGGCAGGCGAGCGCTTCCACGCCGCCGGAGGAAACGGCGTTGGCCATGTCTGCCAGTTGGCGTAAACCGTCAGTCAAGCCCAAGCGGTCGTCGGCTTCCACGACGAAAAGCGCTTCGCCTCGCGCTCCCGGTTGTCCTGGCTGGGCGGCCCCGGTCGGCGCCTCGCGGAGGACGACGTGCACGCATTGACCGGCGATGCTCGTGGCGGCCACGCTCGCCCGGCGCGGGCCATCCGCGCGGTTGCGCAGCCAGAAACGCGCGGGAGCGGGCAACACTTCTTGCGAAAGACAGACGCACGCTTTGACGAGCGAAGCCAGTCCCGCGGCGGCGCCGACGTTGCCGATCTCTTCCTCGCGTGCCGACAGGTCGGGCATCGTGGCCGCGTTGATGCCGCCGGCACGGCGGCACGCCTCGGCGCACACTCCTTCGTTGACGGGACCGTCGATACCTCCGCCGACCGCGGTGCCGATGCCCTCGATGGCGGCGTATATCCGGTCGCCGTCGCGCGTTGCATCGTCGATGCGCTTGAGGATAAACGCCGTTGCCCCCTCGCCCACGATGCCGCGCACGGCCAGGCGATTGCGCGGATCGCCGGGCAGATCGACGGCGCCGACGACGGCCTGGTCGAGTTCCCGTTGTCGCAAGAGGCGCACGGCCGTTTGCAGGGCGTGCAGGCCGGACGTCTCCTCACTCGATACCGTGAAACTCGGCCCGCCCAGGCGAAATTCGCGGGAAATCCGGCTGGCGATGACGCTGCCGAGCGCGCCCATCGTCCGGTTGGCGGTCAAAGGTGGAACGGCAGCGTCGCTCAGGGATCGCACCCATTCCTCGAAGACTGAGGACGAAAGATCGAGTTTGCGTTGCTTGGCCCAGGCGCGTGCCCGGTTGAGGAGCGACCAGCGGACGTGGAAATTGGTCGCGTTCAGATCGAGGGCGATGCCGAGGAAGACGCCAGTTCGCAAATGGGAATTGGGCGTGAGCGTCGCGTCCTGGATGGCGTCGGCGGCCACTTGCAGCATCAAGAGTTGCTGCGGCAGCATTTCCTCCAGTTCCTTCGGCGGAATTCGAAAGCGATCGACGGAGACGGCCACGCGATCAAGGTAATAGCCGGGCTGGTCTTCAACTCGATGGCCTTCGGCGCCGAACCAGTCGCTTTGCTCGACGCCCCACCAGCGCGACGGCGGGTATGGCTCGCGGTCATCTCCGGCAAGGAAGCGCGTTTGCAGAACCGATACGGTTTGCCAGGGACCGAAATGAGCGGCCATGCCGACGATGGCGATAGGCGTTTCGGAATGCGCTTTGGTTTGGGCGGGAGTGGAAGGCCGCGCGGACGCAACCCACTCTTCGATGAGGAGGTGGGCATTAATGCCGCCGAAGCCGAAGCCGCTGACGGCGGCCCGGCGCGGCCGGCCGATCGGTTCGGTCCACGGCTCCGGCTTAGTAAGCACGCGAAACGGACTGGCGGCGAAGTCCATTCCCGTCGCGGGAGTGGTGAAGTTGGCGGTCGGCGGCAGCGTCTGGTGGCGCAGGGCCAGCAACACTTTCAACAGGCCCGCGGAGCCGGCAGCCGTCAACGTATGTCCAACATTGGATTTGACCGAGCCAACGACGCACTGCCCCGGACGCCACTTCCCCTCGCCCCACAGCGTCCGCAAGCTGGCGAATTCGACACGGTCCCCGACCGGGGTGCCGGTGGCGTGGCATTCGATCACGTCGACGTCGGTAGGCAGCCAGCCGGCTTGCTCGTAGGCGGCGCGCATGGCCCGTAGCTGGCCTTCGGAACTGGGAGCGAGAAGCTTGCCTTCCACGTCGTTGGACAGGCCGATGCCGGCGATGACGGCATGGATGCGGTCGCCGTCGCGGAGGGCATCGTCCAGGCGTTTGAGGACGAACACGCCGGCCCCTTCGCCGACGACGAGGCCATCGGCGGCGGCGGCGAAGGGCGACGCCCGGCCCGTCGGCGACAGCGCGTGCAACTGGCTGAAACCCATCTGCGTGTACAGGCAATCGGGTCGCGCCACGCCACCGGCGAGCATGGCGTCGGCGCGGCCCGATTGCAGTTCATCGACGGCGAACTTGAGCGCGTACAGGGATGAGGCACAGGCGGCATCGAGGGTCCAGCAGCCGAGACCGAGACCGAGCGATCGCGCCACCAGGCCGGCGGGCAGGCCGGTGACGTGGCGATTCAGCGGCTCCGTAACCGCGGCCGGTGAGGTGTGTCCAACCTGCTCCGCGAATGTGCGGCCCAAAATCTCCGACGCCAGGGCCGAGGAGGCGTCGGTCGGCAAGGCGAGGTTGCCGAGGACCACGCCGACGTGGGCACGGTCGAGGGCGTGCGTCACGGCGTCGGCGAACGCCTGATGGGCGGCGCTTAACGTGAGATGGAACAGCGGATCGAGCCGCGCGAGGATGGTTGGATCGATGCCGACTTGATCGAGAGCGAATTCCTCGACGAAACAACCTCGCAGGGAATAGACGCGGTCGGGCGTGCCGACGCGGGGATCGAAGGCGTCCTCGTTGGCGAGTAGCCAACGGCCCGGCGGCACTTCGCGGGCGGCCTCGGCGGCGGCGCGGACGTGCTGCCACAAGTGTTCCGGAGTCGGCGAACGCGCGAAGACGCCGCCGATGCCGACGATGGCGATGCGTTGGGAAGGATCGGTCATGCGTGGCTCAGGGGGAGGCCGTCTCGGGCATCAGCTGATTGCGGCGAAAGGCCTGGTTCAGCGAAGCGTCGATGACGCATTCGTAGTCCTTCATATGGGCGACGACGGCGCCGGCGGCGTCCACGAACCACAGGTCAGCCAGTGCCCGATGTGGATTGTCGCGCGTCACCTCGGCCAGCACGCGCACGCCTTCGCGCGGGAACGCGCGGCGATATTGCCGGTACGCGCCGGCGTGGGCGGGCAACGAGCCGCAGCCGTGGTTGTCGAAACTCCAGACGATCATCATTTGAAAGGCGCAATCGAGCGCTAAGGGATCGGCGAGCCAGGCGCCGCGCAGGGGTTGCCGCAGCCAGTCGGAGGGCGGCGGCGCGGCGGCAACCAGCGCGAGGATGCCTTGCTCGGAACTGCCTTGCAGCTCGCGGATGCCCTGCAATTCCGGGCCGTGGAAGAGCAGGTCGCGGTAGATGTCGGCGGTGGCGCGGTGGCTGGCCGGCATTGCCGACGCGGGCGCCGCCTCGGGAGCGGCGGGCAAGCGCTGGGCCAGCACGATCGCGGCGCGGGCGTGCAATATGTCACGGCCATCGGTGCCTGCGCCGGTCAGTTCCACGGGCACGCGATAAAGAGAATCTTCCTTTATCGCCTTGCCGGCGCGTACTCTCAGGTTCCAAGTTTGGCCTTCGGCGAGGCGCACGCCCTTGAGGACGCGCAGGTCGTCGAAACCGTGAAACGCCAGGCCAGGGTTGCCGTGCAGGGCACCGTGGGCCAGCCATTCGACGATCAACGCCATCGGCAGCACGGCCCGACCGGCGATCACGTGCGAACGCAAGATCGGCAGCGCCTCGACGCTCACGGCACGTTCGAAGGCAAGGGGCAAATCGCTGACGGCGGGCAGCGATACGGAGGCACGCTCGGGCAACGAACCGCCGCCGAGAACGACGACCTCTACGGGGCCGGGTTGCCCGAGTTCGCGCACGAGATGTTCGGCTCCGGCAAGTAGCGGAATAACGCCGACGCCTTCGCTCTCGAAGGCCGTCTTGAGCGCGGGCGTCACCATGCCGCCATCCCAGGGCCCCCAGTTGACGGCGACGACGCGGCAGTTCGGCCGGCGCCGCGCCTCCTGTTGAGCGATCTTGTTCAACACCTCGTTGGCCATCGCGTAGTCGATTTGTCCCGTTCGGCCGAAGCGCGCCGTCGAAGAGGAGAAGACGGCCAGCGCTTTCAAGTCGTCGTCGGCCGTCGCTCGCAGCAGCGCTCGCAAGCCGTCTACTTTGGTCGAGTAGACGGCGTCGAATTGGTCGAGCGTCTTGTCTTCGATGCGGCGGTCGGCCAGCACGCCGGCGCCGTGGACCAAGCCGCGGACCGGCCCGAGACGGGAACGCACGTCGGAGAGTGTGACGCCAACGGCCCGTTCGTCGCGCACGTCGAGCGCGTGGTATTCCGCCCGCGCTCCCGTTTGTTGAATGCGCTGCAGGGTAAGCCGAATGTCGCGGTCGGCCAGCACGCGGCGATATTGCTCGCCCAGTTCGCGCGGCGACAAAGGCGCCTTCGCCTGAGAGAGCAGCGCTTTCTTGATGTCAGCCTCCGCGAGCAGCGGAGCCAGCCATTCCGGTTCGGGCGAAGGCACGGCGCCACGGCCCAACAAGACAAGGGTGCAGCCGCGTTGCGCCAGAGCGACGGCGGCTTCGGCCGTCACGCCGCGAGCGCCCCCGGAGATGACCACCACATCGCCGTGATCGAGGGGGAATGTCGCGGCACCGAGGAGCGGGAGGTCCGCGAGATGCAAGCCAATGCGGCCGTCGGGGCCGATGCCCACCTCAATCGGGCCGACGTGGAGCAATTCATCGACCACGGCGAGGGCGGCCTCATCGGGGTCGAGGTCCGGCGACAGGTCGAGCGCCTTGCAGTGGACCTCCGGCCATTCGTGGCTCGCCGTTTTCGTCAGCCCAGCGAGGCCGCCGCTGGGGATGCTGTTCGCCGAGCCACGCAGGCCGAAAGCGCCGTCGAGGCGCGATACCGTGGCGAGAATGCTGCCGCCGGCTTTCGCGCCGTTGCGCAGTCCAGGAGCGGCGATTTGCAGGAGGCGGAAGGCGTCGCGCGAAAAGCCGTCGCCCGCGTTGGGCGGGGCCACGATTATTACGCCAGCCAGGGCCGCGGGAGGAGCAGCGGTGGAAAAGTCGTCCCGGCGGAGGAGCGTCGCCCGATGGCCGAGCAAACCGAGCCGAGCGGTAATCAGCGATGACAGGCCGGTGTCGTCGTCCGTCACCCAGATGTCGCCGGCATTGAGCGATTCGATCGCGGGCCGCGCGTCGGGCAAGGGCGCCGCCTGGAGTACATAGCGCTGGAGGGCCGGGACCGCGACAGGCCCGACCTTTGCCGGGAGGGGCTTTTCGGAAACGGTCGGCGCGGATGCTTCCGCGGCGCCGCCGAGAAAGACCGCCACGTCGCGCAACGAACGCAGACTGCCGAGGTGCTGCGGTTCGATGACCGGCGCTTGCGGCAGTTTCTCTTGGAGCAAAGAGAAGATTTCGATGCGCTTGATGGAGTCGATGCCGAGGTCGGTATCGAGGTCCATGTCGAGGTTGAGCATCTCGGCGGGATAGCCGGTCTTGGCGCTGACGACTTCGAGGAGGATGGCGCTGAGTTGAACGTCGTGTTGGGGTTCGGGGGAAGCGCGAAACGGCAAGCCAGGTCTGCCCCCCAAGAAAATCACCACGTCGCGCAGCGACCGCAGGCTGCCGAGGTGTTCCGCCGTGACGGCAGGTGCGTGCGGCAATTTCTCTTGAAGCACCGAGAAAATTTCGACGCGCTTGATGGAGTCGATGCCGAGGTCGGTATCCAATTCCATGTCGAGGTTCAGCATCTCGGCGGGGTAGCCAGTCTTTTCGGACACGACGGCAACCAGCACGTCGGCGGTGGCGGAATCGTCGGCGACGGCGGCCGGGTCGACTTCTAATGCCACAATCGGAGCCGGCGGCACGACGGGTCTGGGCGGCGCGACGAGGAGTGGCGTTATGGGCAATGCGACCGGCGGCGCGATGGCCAAGGAAGGAACGACGGGCGTCCCGCGCATCAGCCCTTGTTGTTGCTCCAAAAGCTTCTGAAACGCCGCCAGCGCCTGCGTTTGATTGTCGAGGAATTGCCCGTGCAGCCGCGCGGTTTGCTCGCCGAGTTTTTGCAGGGCCGCCAGGTTGTCTTGCGTGGCGCGCAACGCCTGAGCGAGCATCGTGGAATCGGTGGAGGACGGCGGCGTGGGTGTGGCCATGACGACGGCGGGAGCCTCGATCCGGGGAGGGGAAGCGACAACGGGCGACAGCACCGGGGACGGGTAGGCTGCCGCGGGGGTACCGATGACCTTCGGCGGCAGCGGCGCATGGGGCTTGACGTAGTTAGCGCCGCCGATCGGCACCGTCAGCGTCGGCTTTTTCGTGGCCGCCGGTGCGCTCGCGTCCCAACGGCGCAGATCGACGGCGTGGCCGCGCGCGGCCAGCTGGGCCAGCGTCCGCGCCAGGTCGGCGACGCCGCCGCGTTGTCCCGAGGAGGCGTCGATGGCGATGGTGGCG